>JAKLLI010000036.1 GCA_023150195.1 Azonexus sp. | reverse complement strand
GCCTTGTTGATGCCGGAAACTTCCATTTCCCGGACTTCGGCACCGGGGAAGGCGGAACCAATGGTCTTCTTGATGTTCTCGGCGGTGTTTTCGCCAATCATCATGCCGTAGTTGCGGCTGATGTAGCTGATGATGGCTTCGTCGAGCTTGTCGCCACCGACGCGGACCGAACCGGCATAGACCATGCCGCCCAGCGAAATGACGCCCACTTCCGTCGTGCCACCACCGATATCGACGACCATGGAACCGGTTGCATCGGCCACCGGCAGGCCGGCACCAATCGCTGCGGCCATCGGTTCTTCGATCAGGTAAACCTGGCTGGCGCCTGCGCCGAGGGCAGATTCGCGAATGGCGCGGCGTTCCACCTGAGTTGAACCGGACGGCACGCAAATGATGATGCGCGGACTCGGGCTGAACAGCTTGGAGTCGTGCACCTTCTTGATGAACTGCTTGAGCATTTGCTCGGTAACGGTGAAGTCGGCGATCACGCCGTCCTTCATCGGGCGAATGACGGTAATGCTGCCCGGTGCCTTGCCAAGCATTTCCTTGGCTTCCTTGCCGACGGCCTGGATGGTTTTCTTGGCATTGGGGCCGCCTTCGAGGCGGATGGCAACCACAGACGGCTCATCGAGAACGATGGAGCGGCCGCGCACATAAATCAGCGTATTGGCCGTGCCGAGGTCGATGGCAAGGTCGTTGGAAAAATACTTGGAGAGGAATCCGAACATCTGTTGAGCTCCGCGCGGGGGATGCGGTAGATAAAGCTTTTATGATACCTTATAACGCTTTCGTTTTTAAGACTTTGTGCGCTGCAAAAAGTCTTTTTCAAGCTCATGTCGCTCACACTAGAACAGGTTCAGCGTATCGCTCATCTCGCCCGCGTCGAGGTCAGTGAATCGGAAGCCCTTGCCACTCAGGGGCAGCTTAACGGCATCTTCGAATTGATCGAGCAGATGCAGGCGGTCGATACCCGCGGTGTCGAGCCCATGGCGCACGCGCAGGACCTCAGTCAGCGCCTGCGCGACGATGCCGTGACGGAAGCGGATCGTCGCGCTGCTTATCAATCGGTGGCGCCGGAAACCGAAGCCGGCCTGTATCTTGTGCCGAAGGTGATCGAATGATTCACAGCAGCCTCAAGGCCTTGTCGGCGGCGCTCGCCTCCCGCCAGATTTCCAGTGTTGAATTGAGCACCCTGTTTCTCGACCGGATTGATCGGTTGAATCCGGAAATCAATGCTTTTGTGACGGTCGACCGGGAAAAAACCCTGGCAATGGCCCGGGCAGCCGATGCGCGCATTGCTGCAGGCAACGCGGGGCCACTCACCGGCATTCCCATCGCCCAGAAGGATATTTTCTGTGCCGAAGGCTGGCTCACCACCTGCGGTTCGCGCATGTTGTCGAATTTCGTGTCGCCCTACGATGCGACCGTGATCCGCAAGATGCATGCGGAAGCCGGCATGGTGTCGCTGGGCAAGACCAATATGGACGAGTTCGCGATGGGCTCATCCAACGAAACCTCCTACTTTGGTTCGGTCAAGAACCCTTGGGATCGCAGTCGCGTGCCCGGCGGTTCGTCGGGTGGCTCGGCGGCGGCGATTGCTGCCCGCATGGCTCCTGCCGCCACTGGCACCGATACCGGCGGTTCGATTCGCCAGCCGGCCGGCCTGTGCAATCTCACCGGCCTCAAGCCCACCTACGGTGTGGTATCCCGTTACGGCATGATTGCCTTTGCTTCCTCGCTTGATCAGGGCGGGCCGATGGCGGGGAGTGCCGAAGACTGCGCGCTCTTGCTCAACACCATGGTTGGCTTCGATGAGCGCGATTCCACCTCGCTGGATCGCCCGGCCGAAGACTACGCCCGTGATCTGGATAAACCGCTGGCAGGCCTGCGCATTGGCCTACCCAAGGAATTCTTTGGCGAGGGTTGCGATGCCAAGGTGATGGCCGCGGTGCAATCGGCGATCGACGAATACCGCAAGCTGGGTGCGACGATCGTGGATGTCTCGCTGCCCAATTCCCATTTGTCGGTGCCCGCGTATTACGTGATTGCCCCGGCTGAGGCCAGCTCCAATCTGTCGCGCTTTGACGGGGTCCGTTACGGCTATCGTGCGCCCGAGTACGGCAATCTCGATGACATGTATGCCAAGACGCGCGCTCAGGGTTTTGGTGGCGAGGTCAAGCGTCGCATCCTGATCGGCACCTATGTCTTGTCGCACGGCTACTACGACGCCTACTACCTGCAAGCACAACGTATCCGTCGCCTGATCGCCAACGATTTCGTCGAAGCCTTCAAGACCTGCGACGTGATTTTGGGACCAACCTCGCCGTCGACCGCATTCAAGTTGGGTGAAAAGTCTGCAGATCCCGTGCAGATGTACCTCTCGGATATTTACACGATTGCCGTCAATCTGGCCGGTTTGCCCGGGATGTCGCTGCCTTGCGGCTTTGTCGATGGTTTGCCGGTCGGGATGCAACTGATCGGCAACTATTTCGATGAAGCACGGCTTTTGAACGTTGCGCATCGTTATCAGCAGGTGTGTGACTGGCATTTGCGGCGTCCTGACGGCATTGACTGACATGCGGCGGTTCGTGCTGCCCATCCTGTTGCTGCTGTCGGCGTGCGCTGAGTTGCCAAAGTCGGCGTCGGAACCGGCCGAAGAGCACAAGGCCGAAGCTGCGGTAGCGCAACCCCAGGAAACGGCGGAATCGCCAACCTTCAAGAATTCCACCTTGAAATATCTGGCCAAACGCAATCTGAAGCCGCAGCCGACCCGGCCGCTCAATGTGAAGTCCTCGTGTTCGCACAAGGACGCGGTTGGGACGCGGACGCGGCTGGATTTGCTGGTGCGCGAGGCCGAAGTCAAAAAGCTGTCGCTGGATGTCGACATCAAGGGTCGGGGTGCCTGCCATTTCGATTTGGGCCAGTTCCAGCAGGAGGCGCGATTGCCGCAGGTGCTGCTGCGGCATCAGAAGCAGTCTGGCTGTACTTTGAGAATGTGGGAACAGGGGAACGAAGTGACCCTGGCCTTTAATAGTTGTCCGAAGGCCTGCGAAGGTCAGGCGTTTGATTATCTGTGGCCCGTGATCGTGGATGCACGTAACGGGCGCTGTCATTAACGGGTGAAAGCATGAATCAGTGGGAAGTCGTCATCGGTCTGGAAACGCATGCGCAATTGGCCACGGTTTCCAAGATTTTTTCCGGGGCCTCCACCGCCTTCGGGGCAGACGCGAACACGCAGGCGTGCGCGGTCGACCTGGCCTTGCCCGGTGTTTTGCCAGTACTCAACAAAAAGGCCGTCGACTGTGCGATCCGTTTCGGTTTGGCGATTGGCGCCAAGGTTGCGCCAAAATCTGTGTTTGCCCGCAAAAACTATTTTTATCCCGATTTGCCCAAGGGCTACCAGATCAGTCAGTTCGAGTTGCCAGTCGTGGTGGGCGGGCAGATCAGCTTTCCGGTCGGCAGCGGCGAGAAGGCCTACGAAAAGCAGGTCAAGTTGACCCGTGCGCACCTGGAAGAGGATGCCGGCAAGTCGCTGCATGAAGACTTTCAGGGGCAATCCGGGATCGACCTCAATCGTGCCGGCACCCCTTTGCTCGAGATCGTCACCGAGCCCGACATGCGTTCTTCCGACGAAGCAGTGGCCTACGCCCGTACCCTGCACGCGCTGGTGCGCTGGATCGGCATTTGCGACGGCAACATGCAGGAAGGCTCCTTCCGCTGTGACGCTAATGTGTCGGTGCGGCGCCCAGGGCAGCCTTTTGGTACCCGTCGCGAAATCAAAAATCTCAATTCCTTCCGTTTTCTCAAGGAGGCCATCGATTACGAAGTCCAATGGCAGATCAACGAGATTGAGGAAGGGCGCGCCATCCAGCAGGCAACCGTGCTCTTCGACCCGGATACCGGTGAAACGCGGACCATGCGCACCAAGGAAGACGCGCACGACTACCGCTATTTTCCGGATCCCGACCTGCTGCCGCTGGTCATCGGTGCCGACTGGATTGCACGGGTTCAGGGCGAGTTGCCCGAATTGCCAGCCCAGAAGCGCGAACGCTTCATCAATGAGCTGGGATTGTCCGCCTACGACGCATCGACGCTGACTGCCAGCCAGGAAATCGCCGATTATTTCGAGTCGACCGTAGCCGTTGCGGGTAAAGCCAGCGCCAAGCCCTGCGCCAACTGGGTCATGGTCGATCTGGCGGCGCGCCTGAACAAGGAAGGGCTGGAGATTGCTGCCTCACCCGTGAGTGCAGCACAACTGGGTGGCCTGATTGCGCGGATCGCCGACACCACGATTTCCAACAATATCGCCAAAAAGGTCTTCGAGGCCTTGTGGACCGGCGAAGGCGCGTCGGCAGACGAGATCATCGAAAAGCAGGGGTTGAAACAGATTACCGACACCGGGGCCATCGAAAAACTGGTGGATGAGGTGCTGGCGGCCAATCCGGGGAATGTGGCGGAATTCCGTGCCGGCAAGGAAAAGGCATTCAATGCCTTGGTCGGTCAGGTAATGAAGGCCGCCAAGGGCAAGGCCAACCCGCAACAGGTCAACGACCTCTTGCGCCAGAAACTGGCGGGCTGATTCAGCGGGAGCGGGATGCCGGCCGGCGGCCGGTAATCTCGAAATAGCGGCTACGATCCGCGTCGTATTTTGCGCGGATCGACAGCAATTCCTTTTGTTTGTTTTCGATCAGTTCGGCTTGCGTGCGGATTTCGTGCGCCACATTCCGCAAATCGGCATCCAGATCCGCTGGCTTGGATTTGTTGAGGTAGAACTCGGCTTCGTTCTTGAGCTTTTGCTGCCGTTGCTGGGCATCGGCGAGCTTGCCCTGGTAGTCGCGAATCAGGATCAGGACGTCGTTTTCCGCCTTGCGCTGAGACATGTCGATGTCGTCGGCACGCGCATAGGTGTCGAGTAGCGCCTGGTCCTTGCGTCGTTGCTCGCGTTCGAGCAGTTCCTGCTCCCGCTTGCGTCGGGCTTCTTCCGCTGCCGCGGCCTTTTGCTCGGGAGACAGGGGCGGGCCGACCTCGCGCAGCATGTTGCCACCGCTGTCGAAAACCTTGTACGCCTGTCCCCGACATTGGGCAGGCAAGGTGTCGCCACACACGCGTCGTCCCGATTGCTTGTCATGGCAGCAAATGAACTCGCCCGCACTCGCTTCCAATGCGAGTGCGCAGAGGAGAAGCGCGAGTGCCTGGTTACGCATCAACACCATAGCGTTGTCGATAGTCGGCAACGCGGGCGCGGTGCTCCGCAAGTGCGGGGTGCTTATCGATATACGCCATCAGATCTTTCAGTCCGGCGACTGCAATGACCGGGATGCCGTAATCGCGCTGGACTTCCTGAACTGCCGACAATTCGCCCTGTCCGCGTTCCTGGCGGTCCAGCGCAATCAGCACGCCGGCCGGAATGGCACCAGCGGCGCGAATCAATTCCACCGATTCGCGCACGGACGTTCCGGCCGAAATTACGTCGTCCACGATCAGGACGCGACCGCTCAGCGGCGCGCCAACGATCGTGCCGCCCTCACCGTGATCCTTGGCTTCCTTGCGGTTGAAGGCAAAGGGATAGTTTTGGCCTTGCCCCGCCAGTGCGATGGCGATGGCCGCGACCAGCGGGATTCCCTTATATGCCGGGCCAAACAACATGTCGAAGGCGATCCCGCTGCTGGCGGCGGCTTTGGCGTAGAATCCGGCGAGCTGGCCGAGCGATTGCCCGTCATTGAACAATCCGGCATTGAAGAAGTAGGGCGAGAGCCGTCCGGCCTTGGTTTTGAATTCGCCGAAGCGCAGTACGTCGCATTCGATTGCGAATTTGATGAAATCCTGACGAAAATCCATAAATTTCCAAGATTTGTGCCCCAAATAGGGGCGGACTGTCCAATGTTACGCATCATCTCGCTCAATCTCAATGGTATCCGCTCCGCATGGAGCAAAAATGTTTATCCCTGGCTGCAGTCGCAGCAGGCTGACGTCATCTGTTTTCAGGAATTGAAGGCGCAATTGCCGGACTTGTCACCAGAGATGCTGGCCCCGGATGGGCAGTCCGCGCACTACCACTGTGCAGAAAAAAAGGGCTACAGCGGTGTTGGCGTGTGGAGTCGGCATCTTCCGCAGCAGGTCATCCACGGATTTGATGGCGGGGAATTCGATGCCGAAGGGCGTTATCTGCGGGCGGATATCGGGAATGTGTCCGTGATTTCCCTCTACCTTCCCTCGGGCTCGTCGTCGCCAGAGCGTCAGGAGGCCAAATTTCGTTTTCTCGACGTCTTTCTGCCCAAAATGGGAGCCTTGCGCGCTGAAGGGAGAGAGATCGTCCTCTGTGGTGACTGGAATATCGCGCATCAGGAAGCTGACCTGAAAAACTGGAAATCCAATCGCAAGAACTCGGGTTTTCTGCCTGAAGAACGGGCCTGGCTGACGCGCGTCTTTGAGGAATTGGGTTGGGTTGATGTCTATCGTCGTCTGTATCCAGAGGCGACCGACAGCTGTTATACGTGGTGGAGCAATCGCGGGCAGGCCTGGGCGAAGAACGTGGGTTGGCGTATCGATTATCAGATTGCGACGCCGGGTATTGCCACCACGGCCCGGGCGGCATCCATCTACAAGGCGGAGCGTTTTTCCGATCACGCACCCCTGATCATTGATTACGACTACCCGTTTTCCCCGGATGCGAATTGATTTCGCCGGCGGGAGGGGCTAACCTGTATCTTCCGCAATCCATCTCGATGACGAGGTTTTAAAAATGTCAGAACAAATGACCGCCGCAAGCAAAGACAAACTGGTTTCCGATCTGAAGGTCGTGATTTCCGATACGGAAGAATTGTTGCGCGCCACCACCGGCGTGGCCGGCGAAAAGATGGGCGAACTCCGTGAGCGTCTGGGTGTGCGCCTGCGCGATGCCAAGGAGCGCGTGATCGATCTGGAGCATGCCGTGATCGACAAGACCAAGGCTGCCGCGCGTGCGACCGACGATTTCGTGCATGACGAACCGTGGAAGGCCGTCGGTGTTGCCGCTGTGGTCGGCTTGGCCCTGGGTGTATTGATCGGTCGCCGTTAACTCGATGGTGGAGCGTTCCGCGGGCGAAGAGGGCCTCTTCGCCGCGCTGAAAAATACGCTGCTGACCCTGCTCGGGATCGGGAAGACGCGCGCCGAATTGCTGGTCCTCGAAATCGAGGAAGAGAAATACCGGCTGATCTCGATGTGGTCCAAGGCCATTGGTGCCGCCTTCATGCTGGCGATTGGCCTGATCATGGCGGCCTTTGCGCTGGCGCTGGCGTTCTGGGAATACCGTGTGCTGGTGTTTGGCTTGATCGCCGCCCTGTTCATGCTCGGGTCGCTGGTGCTGGTGCTGATGCTGCGTCATCAGGCCAAACAGCCCAGCAAGCTGTTCCGCAGCAGCCTCGCTGAACTGGAGGCCGATATGGTCGCCTTGCGCGGCCTGCCGGCGGATCGGGAATGAGCGAGAAGCAGGTTCAGCTGGCCTTGCGCCGGGGTGCCTTGCTGACCCGGATCGGCATGCAGCGTGTCGCCTTGCAGGGGCACGCCCAAGGGGTGAAGTCGCTGCTCGACAAGGCTGACGTGCTTTCACGCGGTGTAAGTTGGATCAAGGCCCATCCGGGTGCGGTGGGGGCTGCCGTGACGCTGGCGGTGCTGCTCAGGCCGCATCGTGTGTTACCTTGGGGACGTCGTGCCTTTCTGCTTTGGCGGGGCTGGCTGGCGCTCCGGAAAAAGCTGGCCGGGGTGCGTTGACCGTGACCGACCGCGATCCCCCTATGCTGGCGCTTGCTCTGCCCGCCTGGTGGCAGCAGTTCTCCAGCGCCCAGCGCCGTGAAGTACGGCGCGTCATCGGTGAACTCGTGGCTGCGCGCGGCCTGATGCCGCAATTGATGAAAGTTCGTAACGGTGACACCTGGACACCCGAAGAGCGGCTGGCCTTGCGCGATGGCCTGCGGCGCCTGGCCAAAGTCTCCCCCTATCTACTCGTGTTGCTGATGCCCGGTTCCTTGTTGATCCTGCCGGCCTATGCCTGGTGGCTGGATCGTCGCCGCATCAGCCGGCAGGACTGATTGCTTTTCCGTCTTCCTGCCAGGGCGCAACCTTGAGTAGCAGGAGCATGCCGGGGATGGCCAGGAAGAAACACAGCCAGAAAAAGGTATACCAGCCCATGCTTTCCACCAGCCAGCCGGCCGTGGCATTGATGAAGGTGCGTGGTACAGCCATCAGGCTCGTGAATAAGGCGAGTTGAGTCGCGGTGTAGGCAGGATGCGTCGTCCGCGCCATGAAGGCAACAAAAGCCGTGGTGCCCAGGCCGGCGCCGATGGCTTCGCCGGCGATGACGGTCGCCAGCACGGCGAGGCGCCCGGCGCTGGATTCAGCGGGGCCCAGCCAAGCCATCCAGACAAAGCCGAGAATGGTCACGATCTGGACGACACCAAACAGCCATAAGGCACGGTTGATACCGAGACGGATCATCCAGATACCCCCCAGAATGCCGCCAATCACCATCGGCCAGAGGCCGGCATTCTTGGCAATGATGCCGATTTCCGTCTTGCTGTAACCCATGTCCAGATAAAAGGGGGTAGCCAGCGCGGTGCATAAAGAGTCACCGAGTTTGTAGAAGAACAGGAAGGCGAGGACCAGCAAGGCGGAGCGTACCCCGTGGCGGCTGAAAAACTCGCGGAAAGGCTCAACAACGGCATCGCGCAGCGTGCGTGGGGCGCCCGTGGCGGCTGCCGGTTCGGCGACCTTTAGGGTCATCAGCAAGCCGGGCAGCATGAAGGCGGCGGTGATGGCGAAGACCTGGCTCCAGGGCAGGTGGTCGGCGAGGATCAGTGACAGCGAACCCGGCACCAGGCCGGCAATCCGGTAGGCGTTGACGTGGATCGCGTTGCCAAGACCCAATTCTTCATCGGGCAGGATCTCCCGGCGAAAGGCGTCGAGCGCGATGTCCTGGGTGGCTGACAGGAAGGCGAGGGTTGCGGTCAACGCGACAACGACGGGTAAATGCTCGGCGGGCGAGAGTTGGCCCAGCCAGGCAATGGCCGCGACCAGGCCCACCTGCGACACCAGCATCCAGCTACGGCGGCGCCCCAGCCAGGGCAGAATGCCCCAGCGGTCGAGTAGCGGCGCCCACAGGAATTTCCAGGTATAGGGAAACTGGATCAGCGCGAAGGCGCCGATGGCACGCAAGGAGAGTCCTTCGGTCTTGAGCCAGGCTGGCACCAGATTGAGCAGCAGGTAGAGCGGCAAGCCTGAAGCAAAGCCGGTGAAGATGCAGATCAGCATCCGCCGGTTGAGCAGGGCGGCGAGGCGGCCAGCCATCAGCGGGCCCGGGTCAGGCGGTAAACGGCAAGGCTGCCCAGAAAGTTCAGGTCGTTTGGCGTGCTGGCAGAGACCGGCTGCCCTGCCTCATCGAGAACGCTACGTTCGCGGATCACCAGGCCCATGCGTTCGCACAGTGCCTCAAAATCGAGCAAAGTGAAAAAGCGGACATTGGGGGAGTCATACCATTGGTACGGCAAGTCTTCGGAAACCGGCATCCGGCCATCGAGCACCGAGCGCAGATTCTTCCAGTAGGCGAAATTGGGAAAAGACACCACGGCTTCGCGGCCAACCCGCAGCATTTCGCGCAGGATGTCTTCCGTGTGGCGGACCGTTTGCAGGGTGCGCGACAGCACCACATGATCGAAAGCCTGGTCCGCGAAATCAGCCAGCCCGTTTTCCAGATTGCTCTGGATAACGTTGATGCCGTTGCGCAGGGCGGCGAGTACATTGGCGTCCTCGATCTCCACGCCCCAGCCGCGCACGGCACGGGTTTCGATCAGGCGGCGCAGCAAGCTGCCATCCCCGCAGCCAAGGTCGAGGACGCGATGGCCAGGCTCTACCCAACTGGCAATGACGTCAAAATCCGGGCGATCAGGCATGGTCATAATTGGATGTTCCCGAGAAAGGCCGACACCAGCCCGTGATACTGGGCGTCTTCCATCAGGAAAGAGTCGTGCCCGAAATTCAGGTCGATTTCCGCGTAGGACACATTGCGTCCATTGGCCAGCAGCGCGGCGACGATTTCGCGGGAACGGGCCGGGGAAAAGCGCCAGTCGGTGGTGAAGGAGGCAATCAGGAAGTTGGTATCGGGTGCGCTGCGCGCCATGGTGCGGACCAGATCGCCATCGTCGAGCCGGGCCGGGTCGAAATAATCGAGTGCCTTGGTCATCAGCAGATAGGTATTGGCGTCGAAATAGCCGGCGAACTTGTCGCCCTGATAGCGAAGATAGGATTCAATCTCGAATTCGACATCGAAATCGAAGGAAAACGCGTTGTTGCGCAATTCACGACCGAATTTGGCGCCCATCTGGTCATCGGACAAATAGGTGATGTGCCCCAGCATGCGGGCCAGCCGCAAGCCGCGCACCGGGCGCGTGCCATGTTCGTAATAGTGACCGCCATGAAAATCGGGATCGGTCAGGATGGCCTGCCGGGCAACATCATTGAACGCGATGTTCTGCGCTGACAGCCGCGGTGCGGAGGCGATGATGATGGCGTTGCGCACTCGTTCCGGGTAGGTGATGCTCCAGCGCAGCGCCTGCATGCCGCCCAAGCTACCGCCCATCACCGCCGCCCATTGATCGATGCCGAATTTGTCGGCCAGCCGGGCCTGTGCCTGCACCCAGTCGACGACGGCAACCATCGGGAAATCGGCACCCCAGGGCTTGCCCGTGGCGGGATTGATCGACGAGGGGCCGGTCGAACCGTGGCAACCGCCGGGATTGTTCAAGCCGACGATGAAGAATTTGTCGGTATCCAGCGGTCGACCGGGACCGATGATGTTGTCCCACCAACCGATATTGTTGGGTTGATCGGCGTAATGCCCGGCGACATGGTGGTGCCCGGAGAGCGCATGACAGATCAGGATCGCGTTGGATTTGGCCGCATTGAGCGTGCCGTAGGTCTCGACGGCCAGATCGTAGGCCGGCAAAACGCCGCCGCTGCGCAGATGCAGGGGTTCGCTGAAGTGGATGCGCTGTGCTTCGACAACGCCGACCGATTGTCCTGCCATGTCCGTCCCGGAAAACAAAAAACCCAGTTGGCCAAAACGCGAACTGGGTGGTCCCCGTTTTAGCTGCATTTATCAGCGCCCGCAATCTGAGCTCAAATCGGCGCTGCCTTCCCTGAAGGCGAGGCCTGAAGATACTCAGCGCGCTGGCAAAAGTCAATTCTGCCGACTGCCGCGATTCCCTTTGCCTTTGGTAATATC
>JAKLLI010000418.1 GCA_023150195.1 Azonexus sp. | reverse complement strand
AAGGTCACGCCCCTGGTGCAGCGGCGCATGATCGTGATCGAGGATGTGCCCTCGTATCTGACGCGGGCCGAGAAACTGCTGGAAGAGCTGGATGTGCGGCCCAAGCAGATTCTGATCGAAGCCAAGGTGATGGACATTATTCTCGATGATGGCGAAATTTACGGCGTGGACTGGAGCCGCATTTTTGGCGGCAGCAAAGGCTCGGTGGGCACCAACGGGCTGTCACAGGGCGATAGCACGGCAGGCGCGAAGCGCGCCGGTTTTTTCCTGAGTTTTGTCGACGACAAACTCAGCATGTTCCTCGAAGCACAAACCACGCGTAACCGGGTACGAACGTTGTCTTCGCCGACGCTGCTGGCGCTGGAAAATCAGGAAGCCAAGACGGTAATCGGCAATAGCACCGGTTACAAGGTGACGACAACGATCAATCAGGTGACGACGGACAGTATTCAGTTTCTGGAGTCTGGCGTCATTTTGAAAGTGACGCCGTCGGTTGATCAGCAGGGACGCATCTTGCTCAAGGTGCATCCGGAGGTCAGTTCGGCCACGGTCAGCGCGGGGATTCCGAGTAAAAAGAGCACCGAGGTGACGACGGAATTTCTGTGTGAGGATGGTCAGTCAGTGTTTATTGGGGGCTTGCTGAAAAAAACCAGCACCCAGGAACAGACCGGCATTCCGGTGCTGGGGGATGTGCCGGTGGTCGGGACGCTGTTTTCGACGCGCAGCGAAGGCGTGAACAATACGGAAACCGTGGTCATCATTACGCCGCGCATCGTGCGTGATACCCGGGAAGTGCCGCCGGCGGAAGATGTGGTGGCCGAGACGACGGCCAACAAGGTATGGCGGATCGAGGATGGCGAGCAGCGGATCGAGAAGGACCGCGATGCACTGCAGCCTTATCGCCCCAACTGGTTCGAGCCGCTGCCCTGGTCGTCCAAGTAAGGGCGCTTGGTGGTGTTTTGCGCCGCCTGACCGGCGGCGCGCAAGGGTTTATTTTTCCCGCTCGTAAATTACGTCGGCACGACGGTTTTCTGCCCAGGACTCCTCGTCGCGGCCCAGCAGTTTGGGCTTGCTTTCGCCCAGGGTTTTGACGTTGACCTGTGTCGTACCGGCCCCATGGCCGATGAGGGTGGCGCGCACCGTCTGGGCGCGCTTGAGGCCCAGGCGGCGGTTGTAATCGGCACCGCCGCGTTCGTCCGCATTGCCTTCGATGCGCACCTTGGCGGCCGGGTGGGCGGCCAGATAGCGGGCGTGGGCTTGCAGGATGGGATCGTAGTCGGCGCGCATCTCGGCCTTATCGAGGTCGAAATAGACGCTGCGCTGGGCGCGCAGGCCTTCTTCGTCCATCTTGATCGGTGCATCGGCCACTTGCTGGGCGGCCAGCGTTTGCGGCCCCTTGAGTTCATCCGGCACGGGCTGGCCGAGCAGGCCCGGATGCACCTTGAGCGCGCCCGTTTGCGCAATTTGCTTGCTGACCGGGCGGTCGACCGTGGAGGCGCAGGCGCTGAGCAGGCCGGCGAGCAAGAAGGAGAGGGGCAGGGTGGGGCGCAT
>JAKLLI010000035.1 GCA_023150195.1 Azonexus sp. | reverse complement strand
TGCTGCTCGACCTGAAAGACCTGCGCGCCATGGTGCAGCACGTGGGCGACAACGCCGCCCAGTTCAAAACCGAGTACGGCAACGTGTCGACCGCGTCCATCGGCGCCATCCAGCGCGGCCTGCTGACGCTGGAAGCCCAGGGCGGCGATGTGTTTTTCGGCGAGCCCATGCTCGACATTCAGGACCTGATGCAGGTAGACAGCAACGGTCGCGGCGTGATCAATGTGCTCGCCGCCGACCAGCTGATCAATGCCCCTGCCCTGTATTCCACCTTCCTGCTCTGGCTGCTGGCGGAATTGTTTGAGCAATTGCCGGAAGCCGGCGATCTGGAGAAACCGAAAATGGTCTTCTTCTTCGACGAAGCCCACCTGCTCTTTGCCGATGCGCCGCAAGCGCTGATCGACAAGGTGGAGCAGGTGGTGCGCCTGATCCGCTCCAAGGGCGTGGGTGTGTTCTTCGTGACGCAGAACCCGCTGGATGTGCCGGAAAAAATTCTCGGCCAGCTCGGCAACCGCGTGCAGCACGCCTTGCGCGCCTTCTCGCCACGCGACCAGAAAGCGGTGCAGGCCGCCGCGCAAACCATGCGCGCCAACCCGGCTTTCGATGCTGCCGAAGCGATCACCGAACTGGGCGTTGGCGAAGCGCTGGTGTCCTTCCTCGATGAAAAAGGGCGCCCGAGTGTGGTCGACCGTGCCTTCATCTTTCCACCCGCTTCCCGCCTCGGCCCGCTGACGCCGGAAGAGCGTCAGGCCACGCTGACTGACAATCCGCTGATGGCCACTTACGGTACGGCGGTCGACCGCGAATCGGCCTACGAAATCCTGCGCGGCAAGCCAGCGGCAGCCCCCAAGGCCGGCCCTGGCGCCATTCCCGCACCGGCGGGCCCTGCCCGACCCGGCGGCGCCGCACGGCCAGCAGCGCAAGCTGCCCCCGAGCCGGCGCCCGAGGCGAGTAGCGGTGGCGGCTTGCTCGATGGCCTGGGCGAATTGCTGGGCGGCAGCACCGGCCCCCGTGGCGGACGCCGCGAAGGGGTGCTGGAGGCGGCGGCCAAGAGCGCCGCGCGCAGCGTGGCCGGCACCGTGGGCCGCGAAATCGGCAAACAGATTTTGCGCGGCGTGCTCGGCTCGATTCTCGGCGGACGGCGCTAAGGACGCGCCGGGGCTGGCCGCAGATACGCGGCCAGCGCGTCAAACTCAGGTGCGGAAACGGGCAATGCTGGCGCGCAACTGCTCGGCCAGCGCCTCCATGGCCCGCGCCGTATCCGCCGTCGCCATCGCCTGCGCGTGATTGCTCTCTGCCTGCTCGGCAATCTGTTCCACATTGCGGGCGATGTCCTGATTGGCGACATTCTGCTCGCTGAGCGCGTCGGAAATGCCCGCCACGGCCAGCCCGACGTCGTCCGCCCCCTGCTTGATCGCCCCGATGCGGCCACCGGCATCGCTGGCCAGTTTGACGCCGTCGTTCACCTGCGACTGGCCGGTCCGCATGCGGTCGACCGCGGTATTGGCACCATTTTGAATGCCATCGATCATGCGCGTGATTTCGGCGGTGGACTGCGTCGTGCGCTCGGCCAACTTGCGCACTTCATCGGCCACCACCGCGAAGCCACGACCTGCCTCACCGGCGCGTGCAGCCTCGATGGCCGCGTTCAAGGCCAGCAGATTGGTCTGTTCGGCGATTTCCCGGATCACATTCACAATATGGGAAATCTCCTGCGACTGGCTACCCAGCAAATCCACGGATTGCGCCGACGCCACCACGGTTTCGGCAATACGTCCCATCCCGGCGATGGCGGCATTGATCACCGCCATGCCGCTGTCGGAGACTTCAATCGAGCCAACGGCCAAGGCGCGGCAATGCGCCGCATGCTGGGCCACCTGCTGGATGCTGGCGGTCATTTCCTCGACAGTGGCCGCCATCGCCGTCGCCGCATTGCTTTGCTCGCCCGATGCCCCGGCCACCCGGGCCGAGGCCCGGGATAGACGCTGGGCATCGCTGGCCAGCCCGCCGATGCCGGCTTCCACTTCCTTGACCATGCGGCGAAGGTCGCGGCTCATGGTGTCGAGGGCGCGTAACAACTGACCGATTTCGTCGCCGGACTTGGCTTCGATGTGCTGGGTCAGATCGCCGGCAGCCACCCGCTCCGTCACTTGCAGGGCCGCCGCCAGCGGTTGCGTGATCCAGCGCCGGGTAGCCAGCAGAATGGTGACGGCCAGCACCACCAGAATCAGCAGCGCCACGCCGGCCAGAAATTGCTGCACCGCCACCAGATCGCGGCGAAACTCGTCCACATAGGCCGTGGTCGCCACCAGCCAGCCCCATTTGGTAAAGGGCTGCACCACGGCGATTTTTTCGCGGGCCCGGGTTTCCCCGATTTCGCTGTTCAGCCACGTATACCGGCTGACCCCATCACGCAAATCGAGCAGCCCCTGAATCGCCGCCTTGCCGGCCGCATCGGCGTCGGCCATCAAATTCTTGCCTTCCTTGGCCGGGTGCATCACGGCCAGACCCGGCTCGCGCTCGCCGTCCATCGCAAACACATAGCCGGTATCGCCAACCTTTAGCGCCGCCACTCTGGCCTTCAATGCAGCCAGTTCCTCGGTGAAATCGAAGGCGGCCACCGACAGCCCGATCACCGTGCCGGCACCGTTCAGGATAGGGGTGTAGCGCGTCATCAACTGCCGACCCAACACTTCCGCCCGGCCGGTATACGATTTGCCAGCCAGCGCCAGGGCATGCGCCGGATGCGTCTGCCCCAACGGCGTACCGATCTGGCGATTGCCGCTGGCGTCGACCAGCGAGGTCGCTACCCGGTAAAACTCGCCCTCATGCAATACAAAGAGCGTGGCGATGCCGCCCGTGGCCGTGGCAAATCGATCGACCAGTGCTGTCTGGTTGTTCACAACGCTTTCGCCCAGCCGCAGCACGGGCAGCGCCATGGCCCCGGTGAGCACCAGATTTTGCGGCTCCCGGCTGATATTGGCCGGCAGGCTTGCACTCAAGCCGCCACCCAGCCGGTTTGCCGCATTTTCCAGCGCCACGGCGTAGGCCTCCATCATGTCCACCACCTGCTGGTTGGTGTGCTTGAGTTCAGCCAGACCGCGCGCTTCCATCCTTTCCCCCAGCCATTGATCCAGCACCAGACCAGAGATCAGAAAAATCAGGGTGGCAATGGCAATCAGTACGCGATTAAGCCGGGCGGCCACGCGTTGGCGCGGCGCGGCATGCGTCGAAGCAGTCATGCGGTTTTCCTTGAAATGACGAAGCGGCTGCGGGCCACGCCCCTATCGTTGTTGTACTGGGGTCGAGCGATTTTAGCGGAAGACACGATGCAGTTGAGAATAATTCCCAGCTGCATCAGAAAATACTGATGCAAGCCGGGTAAAACCGCGTTAAGCCGCGAAGTCGGGATGTGGCTCGCCCTTTTCCTGCAAATAGCGCAGCAAGGCCTGCGCTGCCGGCGATAAGGGATGACCATCACGCACACACAACTGCAGATTTCGTGGCGCCCAGGCGTCGCTGATTTCCACGGTTTTGAGCCGGTCGACCGTAGAGACCGAGGACCGCGGCACCATCCCGATGCCAACACCGGCTGCCACCATGCGACAGACGGCGGCAAAACTGCGCACCTGGATCCGCACATCCAGTCGCCCCCCCAGCAGGGCGGCATGATTCATCATAAAGGTGTGAATGGCACTGCCGGCATGCAGGCAGACAAAGGCTTCGGTCAACACCTCGGCAAAGGCGATTTCGGTTTTTCCGGCCAGCGCATGGTCGACCGGCACAATCAACACCAGCCGATCCTGGCGATAGGGTGCCGTACTCAGCCCCCCGCAATCGCCCTCGGCCGCCACCACGCCCAGATCCACCTGCCCGGCGGCCACTGCCCGAATAATCGCCGGACTGGGCTGCTCTTCCAGACTGATGCGGACCTGAGGGTGTTCGCGCAAAAAGTCACCCAGATCCTCGGGCAAAAAACAATTGATGGCATTGGTATTGGCGAACAAGGTCACCTGCGCGTTCAAGCCCTGCGTATACGGCGCCAGATCGGCATGCATCTGTTCGAGCTGGGCGAAGACCTGGCGGGCATGGCGCAGCAGGGACTCGCCGGCCGGCGTTGGCGTCAGCCCGCGGGCATGGCGTTCAAACAGGGCAATCCCCAGCGCCGCTTCCAGTTGCGCCAGCCGATGACTGGCCGACGACACCGCCAGATGCACGCGCTCGGCGGCGCGACTCAGACTGCCGCTGTCGGCAATCGCCGCTACCAACCGCAAATCGGGCAAGTCGTAACGCATGCTTTCGTCCCCATCGAAACCTGAGTTCCGATAATACCAATTGCCCGGATCACAACAGCCGGTTTCAATGGCGTTCACGCACACATTTCACGGGATACCCTTTGGAAATTTCGAACACTCGCGGCGCCGTGCTGGCCTTGATTGCCGCCCTTGGTTTTTCGATGAAGGCCATCTTTGTCAAACTGGCCTACCCCTATGGCGTGGACGCCATCACCTTGCTCGCCTTGCGCATGGGCTTCGCGTTGCCGGTGTTCCTGTGGGTCGGCCTGATCCGCCAGCACGCGGGGCACCGCCTGACCATCGGCGATTGGGGCCGGCTGGCCCTGTTGGGCTGCCTCGGCTATTACGGTGCCAGCATTCTCGACTTCTGGGGCTTGGAATACATCTCGGCCGGTCTCGAACGCCTGATCCTGTTTACCTACCCGACCCTCACCATCCTGATTGGCGTGATCTTTCAGGAAAAAACCTTCAGCCGCCGCGAACTGGCCGCCATCGTGCTGTGCTACACCGGGATCGGCCTGGCCTTCATGCACGATATCGGCCTGGGCGATGCGCGCAGCGTGCTCATCGGCGGGGCGCTGGTGTTCGCCTCCAGTGTGTCCTATGCCCTGTATTTGTCCGGCAGCGCGCCCATGATCCAGCGCCTGGGCGCGATGCGCTTCTCCGCACTGGCCATGCTTTTTTCGTCGGCGGTCACACTCGTGCATTTTCTTGCCGCACAGCCGTTGACCGCCTTCATTCAGCCACTGCCGGTGTATGGCTGGGGCGCGGCGATGGCGATATTCGCCACGGTAATTCCGGTGTTTGCCCAATCGGCGGCGATTCGCCACCTCGGCGCCGGGCAGGCCTCGTTGTTTGGCATGGTCGGCCCGCTGCTGACCATCGGCTTTGGCTGGTGGCTGCTCAACGAAGGCATTTCGCTGGCGCAGATGGTAGGTGCGGCACTGGTCGTTACGGGCATTTTGATCGTCAGCCGCAAACGCTGAGCCGCGGGTTAGAATCCGGCAAATCAACCGAATTTGCCAGAAACCACCCCATGCTGACGACTGAAACCGAAATCATCAACAAGCTCGGCCTGCACGCCCGGGCTTCCGCCAAACTGACCCAGCTGGCCGGCAAGTTCCAGTGCGAGGTATGGATGAGCAAGGGCAGCCGGCGCATCAACGCCAAAAGCATCATGGGCGTGATGATGCTGGCCGCCGGCAAGGGCTCCAAGGTGACCATCGAAACCAGCGGCAGCGATGAAGCCGACGCCATGACCGCGCTGCTGGCGCTGATCGCCGACTACTTCGGCGAAGGGGAGTAAGCGCCCATGAGCTTTACCCTCCACGGTCTGGGCGTTTCCGGCGGCATTGCCATCGGTCGCGCCATGCTGATGTCGCATGCGACGCTGGAGGTGTCGCACCTGACGCTGGCGCCCCGTCTGGTCGACAAGGAAATCGCCCGCTTCGACACGGCACTTGAAGCCGTCAAGCAAGAACTGCAATTGATGAAGGAACACACCGAGCACGCGCCCGCCGAGCTCGCGGCCTTCATCGACATTCACACCATGTTCCTGGAAGACCCGGAGCTGGCGGAATAGCCGCGCGACATCATCCGCGAACGGCGCTGCAATGCCGAATGGGCGCTGGTGCAGCAGATGGAGCATCTGGTTCATCAGTTCGAACAGTTCGACGACCCTTACCTGCGCGAACGCAAGTTCGACGTGGTGCAGGTGGTGGAGCGGGTGATCAAGGAATTGCTGGGCCATCCGGGCCGGGCTTCGGTCAAGGCGGCCAAGCACACCAAGGAAGACTCCCTGATCGTGGTCGCCCACGATCTGTCGCCGGCGGACACCATCGGCTTCAAGGAACACCGTTTCGCGTCCTTCATCACCGATGTCGGCGGCGCTACCTCGCACACAGCGATTCTCGCCCGCTCGATGGCGATTCCCGCCGTCCTCGGGCTGGCCAATGCCCGCGCCCTGATCCGCGACGGAGAGCAACTGATTGTCGACGGTCTGCGCGGGGTGGTCATCGTCAATCCCGACCCGCGTGTCCTGGAAGAATACCGGCTGCGCGCGGAACAACTGGCGCTGGAAAAAACCAAGCTGCAGCGGCTGAAAACCGCCAAGGCAGAGACCATCGACGGGGTCGACATCCAGTTGCATGCCAATATCGAGCTGCCGGGTGACGTGCCCGACGCGCTGGCGGGCGGCGCCGAAGGCATCGGCCTGTTCCGGACCGAATTTCTCTTTCTCAACCGCGGCGACATGCCCGATGAGCAGGAGCAGTACGAGGCCTATAAAAAAGTGGTCAAGGGCATGGGCGGGCGTCCGGTAACCATCCGCACCTTCGACCTGGGCAACGACAAGGATCTGCGGCCGGAAACCAACAACAGCGACCGCGTGCAGACCAACCCGGCACTGGGCCGGCGGGCCATTCGCCTGTCACTGGCCGAACCCAAGATGTTCCAGACCCAGCTACGCGCCATCCTGCGCGCCAGCAAGCACGGGCCGATCAAGCTCTTGATCCCGATGCTGGCGCACGCGCACGAAATCGATCAGACACTGGCCGCACTGGCGCAGGCCAAATCCAGCCTGCGCGGCGAAAAAATCGCCTTCGACGAGCACATTCCGGTCGGCGGCATGATCGAAATCCCCGCCGCCGCACTGGCCGTCGGCCTCTTTCTGCGCCGCCTCGATTTTCTGTCCATCGGCACCAACGACCTCATCCAGTACACGCTGGCCATCGACCGCTCTGACGAACAGGTCGCCAATCTCTACGATCCACTGCACCCGGCGGTGCTGATGCTGATTGCCCACACCCTGGCCAGCGCCGAAAAAGCCAACATCCCGGTCTCGGTCTGCGGCGAAATGGCCGGCGATCCGGATCTGACGCGGCTCTTCCTCGGCATGGGCCTGCGCATCTTCTCAATGCACCCCTCGCAGATTCTCAAGGTCAAGAACCGCATCCTGAAAGCGGACACCAGCGATCTCGCCCCCAATGTGCGCAAGCTCCTGCGCCTCGACGAACCGGGTAAATTGCGTGACGCGCTGGAAAAACTGAACGCCTGACCCCGGTTTTGCCGCTCGCGCGCGGTCGACCGCAAGATCCGGCCAAAAATCCCGAAATGCCGGGGGTGCGACAATTGGTCGCATTCCCAGCGCCCAGCCCCGGTTCGACAATACGCCCCTCGGAAAAACAACAACATGGGGTATTTCATGGCGTTTCGCATTCACCCGCTGGTCGCAGCCATTAGTCTGGCCTTTTCCACGACCGCGTTCTCGACTGCCGCACTGGCCGCCGAAAAAACCACGCTGGACGAAGTGGTCGTTACCGCCAATAAACCGGCCGACAGCAGCAAGGCCATGGACGCCCGCGACATCGCCCCGCACCGCGCCGCGACCAGCGACACCGCCAGCCTCCTGAAAGACGTACCGGGGGTCAGTCTCTACGGCGCCGGCGGCGTCTCCAGCCTGCCGGTCATTCACGGCCTGGCCGATGACCGGCTGCGGGTGAAGGTGGATGACATGGACCTGATTTCCGCCTGCGGCAATCACATGAACCCGCCGCTCTCCTACATCGACCCGACCAGTGTCGCCCAGGTTCAGGTCTTTTCCGGCATCACCCCGGTCAGCGTGGGCGGTGACAGCATCGGCGGCACGATCAAGGTGGAATCGGCGGCGCCAGTCTTTGCGGCCCAAGGCCAGGGCCTGCTCACCCAGGGTGAAATCGGCGGCTTCTACCGCAGCAATGGCAACGCCAAGGGCGGCAATGCCTCGGCCACGCTGGCCACGGAAAATTTCAGCATCAGCTACCGGGGCAGCACCGTCGAATCCGACAACTACACTGCCGGCGGCGACTTCAAGGCGGCTGGCCCCAGCTACGCGACCAGCGTCGTGGTACCGACGCCCTCAACCAAATATCTGGCCGGCAACGAGGTCGGCTCGTCCATGGTCAAGTCCACGAATCATCAACTGGGCATCGCCGGACGCCTCGACAATCACTTGCTCGAATTCAAGCTGGGGATTCAGGACATCCCGTATCAGGGCTTTCCCAACCAGCGCATGGACATGACGCAGAACGAAAGCGAGCGCGCCAGCTTGCGCTACACCGGCCGCTACGACTGGGGCACGCTGCAGGCGCAGGCTTACCATGAGCACACCCGGCACAAGATGAACTTCCTGGAAGACAAGGCGTTTTACTACCGCATGGGTGCGCAGGGCATGCCCATGGATACCGAAGGCAAGAATACGGGCGTCGTGATCAAGGGCGAAATTGCCGCCAACGAGCGCGATTTGGTTCGGATTGGCGCTGAATATCAACGTTATCGCTTCAGCGACTGGTGGGATCCCTCCGGCACCGGCGGCATGTCGCCGAACACCTTCAACAGCATCAATAACGGCGAGCGTGATCGCTACGCCCTGTTTGGCGAAGTGGAATCGCGCTGGTCCGCCCAATGGTTGAGCCTCTTCGGTGTACGCAGCGAAACCGTGAAAATGGATACCGGCACCGTCCAGGGCTATAACGCTGGCTACACGGCCGATGCCACCGCCTTCAACAATCGCGACCGCAGCCGCACCGACAACAACTGGGATCTCACCGCACTGGCCCGCTACACGCCGGCTGCGACGCAAACCCTGGAATTCGGCTACGCCCGCAAGACCCGTTCGCCCAACCTGTATGAGCGTTATTTCTGGTCGACCGGCGGCATGGCCATGAACATGATCAACATGGTGGGCGATGGCAACGGTTATGTCGGCGACCCCGATCTCAAGCCGGAAGTGGCCCACACTCTGAGCGCCACGCTGGATCTGCACGATGCCGGTCAACAGGACTGGGGCTTCAAGATCACGCCCTATGTGACCTATGTGCAGGATTACATCAACGCCCGCCGCTGTACCGCCACCGACACCGCCATGGCTGGCAGCCCCTGTGCCGTCGCCGCCAACCAGACGCGCACCAACAATTTCGTCTTCCTGAAATACACCAATCAGGATGCGCGCCTCTACGGGGTTGATATTTCCGGCCACCTGCCGATTGCCAAAAACACCGGCGTCGGCGACTTCAGCGCCAAGGGCCTGATCAATTACGTGCGTGGCAAAACCACCAGCGGCAAGGCCGACGATCTGTACAACATCATGCCGCTCAACGCCAAATTCACGCTGGCGCACGCGCTGGGCGCATGGACCAGCAGCGCCGAGCTGGTCATGGTCGAGAGCAAGAAATATGTTTCCGAAGAACGCAACGAACTCAAGACACCGGGCTACAGCCTGCTGAACCTGCGCGCCAGCTATCAATGGAAACAGGTTCGTCTGGATCTGGGCGTGGAAAACGTGTTCGACCGCCTCTATTACCAGCCGCTGGGCGGCGCCTATGTCGGTCAGGGCACCACCATGCCCCCGCTCAACGCCGATTCTCCGTGGGGCATCGCTGTCCCCGGCATGGGCCGTTCGCTGTACGCCGGGATCAATGTCAAGTTCTGATCCATCCCTCTGCCTTAACACCGCCTCGGCCAGCCGGCCGGGGCTTTTTGCCGTTCCGGCCCGGGAGAATTGAAATGCATGCACTTGCTACGGTCGACCGTATGAAATCGGCAAAATTTCGTTCACTGCGCCAACTCGACGGAAATGAGGCGATTTACCTGAGCGGCAGTGAAGGGCTGGCATGGCGGGTACGCAAGGGCGTTGTTCGCCTGGATACAACCGACCGCAATGGGCAGCGATGTTTTGCCAGTCTGGCCGTTGCCGGCGACATCATTGGCTGTGAAACCCTGCTCTTTGGCTGCTACACCTTCAGCGCCTCAGCCCTCACACAATGCGAGCTGACACCGTGGCCGGAGGGCGACAAGGCTGGCGCCGGCGATTCACTGCTCGACGCACTGGCCAAGGCCCAGCGCCGTGCAGCCGACCTGATCGCGCTGCGCGGCGGGCAGGCCATCGACCGCGTCCTTGGACTGGCACGACTGCTTGCCGATCAAGCCGGGAATGTCGTCCTGCCCAGCCGCCAGGACATTGCGGATATCACCGACCTGCGCTTTGAAACCATCTCCAGAATCATCAAGCAACTGGAACGCGCCGGCACTCTGGACCCGATCCGCCTCGCTGGCATTCATGCCACCCGCAGCTTTCACCTCGCGGGGCAAGCCTGCCCCGCTCGCGGCGCTTGAACGTAAAATAGCGGGATGTTCACGGATTCCCTGAATCTCCCGGCAAGCCAGCCCGAATGGCGGCGCAGCGGGCGCTTCTTCCTGATCGCCCTGGGCCTGCATGGCATGGCACTGGCTTATCCCCTGCATCAAGCGCTGCACAGGGAGGCCGAAGCCTTGCCCGTGATGCAGGTGCAATTGGGCAGCGCCAAGTCGGTACCCACGCCGCTACCGCTTTCTGCAGCACCGCCCCCCCAAAAGCAGACTGCCAGACCGCAAGCTACACCCCGGAAAACGGTCATGCAGGTCGCAAAATCCCCGACCCAAACAGCAACGCCCCCCCTCGTTCCAAGTCCTGTTCCGGTTGAAAATTCCGTGCCAACGGCCGCCGTAACCACTACAGCACCGCTTGCCAGTGCCCCCATCAAGGCTGCCCCAGCCGCCGGCAACGCACCACTCAGCCCGGTGCGCTTTGATGTGGCCTACCTGCAGAATCCAGCGCCGGCATATCCGGCAATCTCCCGCAGGCTGGGCGAGGAAGGGCGCGTACTGTTGCGTGTCAAAGTCAGCGCAGAGGGCGCGCCGCTTGCGGTCAACCTGGAAAAAAGCAGCAATTTCGCCCGTCTGGACGACTCTGCCATTCAGGTCGTCAACCGCTGGCGCTTCGTCCCCGCCAAACGCGGTGACGAAGCCATCGAAGCCTCGGTCATCGTGCCGATCGTGTTTCGGCTGGAAGGGTAGCCCCCCGGGTCAGAATAGTTGTCGCTTCGATAGAATCTTGAATCGAGGGGCGACAATGGAAGAACGAAGTGGCGAGATACGGACAAGCATTCAAAGAGAAAGCGGTGGGTAGGTTGTTGCCG
>JAKLLI010000417.1 GCA_023150195.1 Azonexus sp. | reverse complement strand
ATGCCATGGGTGGCTGGATTGCCCTGCCGGCGGTGTTGCTGCTGGGCGCACGTTACGGGCGTTACAACAAGGATGGCCGCATTTCCGCTCACCCGCCTTCATCCATTCCTTTTCTGGCGCTGGGTGCCTGGATTCTGGCCGTGGGCTGGTTTGGCTTCAACGTGATGAGCGCGCAAACCATCGACAAGATTTCCGGCCTGGTCGCAATCAACTCCCTGATGGCCATGGTCGGCGGCATTCTGGTCGCCCTGGTCGCCGGCAAGAACGACCCCGGCTTCATCCATAACGGCCCGCTGGCCGGTCTGGTCGCCGTGTGCGCGGGTTCCGACCTGATGCACCCGATTGGTGCGTTGGTGGTCGGCGGTATTGCGGGTGGCCTCTTTGTGGTGATGTTTACGCTGACCCAAAACCGCTGGAAGATCGACGACGTGCTCGGCGTTTGGCCGCTGCACGGCCTCTGCGGCGCCTGGGGCGGCATCGCCGCTGGCATTTTCGGCAGCCAGGCCTTGGGTGGCGCCGGCGGCGTGGCCTTCATGTCGCAACTCGTGATGACCCTGTTGGCCATCGCCATCGCGCTGGCAGGGGGGCTTGCGGTCTACGGCACCCTGAAGGCCGTTTTCGGTTTGCGTCTGGATCAGGAAGAAGAATACGAGGGCGCCGACCTCAGTATCCACAAAATCACCGCCACGCCGGAACGCGAGCCGAACTGGTAACGAAGTGATCGAAAACACGACAGTCCGTCGGGCGAGGATCAAGGCCATCGGACTGTCGTGGTAAGAGTGGCCCGGTAAATTGCCGGGCCGCCCTTTTATTGAACTTCAGTGATTCGGCTATCGAAGGCTTATCTGGTGATGGGTCAGACCTACGATGAAAGCAATCCCGAACAATAGCCAGCCAATCTTTCCTGATAGCTCGCCGAGTCTCTCGTACAGGTGTTCATTGTTACGGCGATCATAGTGATCTATGACAACCGCCATCAAATGCACCGAAGCGCACAGGATTGCTGCATACATTATCCATGCGGAAATACTATGAAAATGTGAAGCTGTTCGTTTTGAAATTGGCACGATGAGGTCGTCTCGGTAAACACCCCACAAACCGTAGGCAACCATTCCCAGTGAAAGCAGGCTATTCGCGACCCTTGTTTTCAGCGCAACGCGATTGGGAACATACGTGCCATCTGCGGCGATATATCCGGGTGAGCCATCGGATGCCCCTGACTTTGCTGTCGCTTCCGGCCCCGAATCCTGCTCGCCTATTTGGGAAGATGCATTCTGGGCTGCTTGGATAGGTTTGTTAATCCGCTCGATCGCTTCCTGCCGAAGCTTTTGTGCAACCGCTGAAGGATTCTTAAGCGCTTCATTCATTGAGTGACTGTGGTTTCGTGCTTTTATGCAAGGAATGCGCTTTCCGGCTACATTCCGGTTCGCCTGATTTCTTACTGTGTTGATGCGCATGTCCGATTCCCTGAACTACCAGAACAACCCGCTGCATGGCGTGAGCCTGAAAACCCTGGTGACCGAGCTGGTCGACCATTACGGCTTTCAGATTCTGTTTGCCTATTTGAACGTTCGTTGTTTCGACAAGAATCCGAGCGTAGAGGCGAGCGTCAAATTCCTGAAGAAAACGGATTGGGCGCGGGAGAAGGTGGAGGGCTTTTATCTCTATCAGTTCAAGGGCTTGCCGCGCGCATCGGCGGCGCAGTTTGAGTTGCCGCCGCGAGACCGCATCATTCCGCCGGACCAGAAACCGGGGCTGCCCGCCGAGTTGAGCCTGGAAGATGCCGAACGGCTGCGCGAAAAGCGCGCGCGCAAGGCAGCGGCGCATGATCGCGATGCGTCTGCGCCGCGCAGTGCACCGCGCAGCGCACCACGTCGCGCTGACTCCGCACCGTCGCCGGCGGGTGACGAGGCGGTCGACCCGTGGGCGAAGTGGCGCAAATAGAGGGGGCTTCTTGCATACTGACTGCGTATTAGAACAGGCGGCCTAGTCGTTCGGCGAGCGTGCGTTCGTTGGCAAAGCTAAGGTCATACATCGCAGAAAAGGCCTTGGCATTTTCGTCGCTGAGTCCTGCGATGCACATAACGAACTGTCGACCGTCCAGGGCCAGGCGTTTTTTCAGCGCCAGATAGCGGTCAATGTTTTGACGAAATTCACCGCTTTTGCACTCGATGCAGACGGGCGTTGTGCCATCGATCAGCATGAAGACATCAATTTCGTAACTGTCGCCATTGTTGAGCGTCAACTCGAGGCCACGGGCGCATGAGAATCGGCGGTTGCGTTCTTTTGCATAACGCAGGCAAGTCATCAGTGCATGCCACTCCAGCCATTCGCCATTGAAAAAATTACGTATGGCGGGCGCATTTTGAAGGATCAGGCGGACGTTGTTTTCTGCCTTGTTGTGAAAGCATTTGGCAACAAAGGAGAAATCGTAGAGTTGCTGGCAGAAAGCGGAAATGGCCTTGGATTCTTCGGGCGATTTTTTGTCCAGATTGATTGTTGTACTGGCGTGCTCTTTTTGTTGTGACCAGCGGATGCGCTCCAGGACTTCCTTCAGTACGGGCAGATTGGCTCCAATCGCTTCCGCCACCTCATCGAAGAAACCACTGGTGTCGACGCTGCGCATATTCGCAACCACCTTGATT
>JAKLLI010000034.1 GCA_023150195.1 Azonexus sp. | reverse complement strand
AAGGCACCGGCCAGCGGCTTCGAAATGCGCATCATGCGAAAAAACGGCGAGCGTTTCGACGTGCGCCTCTACTTCTCGCCCCTGATCGATACCGGCGGCCACCAAATCGGCTGGATGGCCTCAATGAACGACATCACGGAACCCAAGCGGGTACGGGTGGAACTGGAGCGCGCGCACGAGCGCTTCGTCACCGTCATCGACGGTCTGGATTCTGCCGTGCATGTCGCGGATGTGCATACGAGCGAAATCCTGTTTGCCAATCGGGCTTTCCAGAATATTTTCGGCTTCGACAGCATTGGCCGGAACTCCGCCGAACTCACCAGCGCCTGCCGTCCCGAGCCCGAGGCGCTGGCCTGCGACCCCATCGCCATCTCGGCCGATGCCCTACCCTGCGAACTTTTCGACGGCGAAATCCGCCACCAGCTCTCGGGACACTGGTATCACATTCACGAACGCGCCATCCGCTGGGTCGACGGTCGAACCGTGCGCGTCCAGATCGCTGCCGACATCACCGACCGCAAACATATCGACGAAGTCAATCTGCAACAGCAAAAACGCCTGGAGCAAACCTCACGCCTGATCACCATGGGCGAAATGGCCTCGTCGCTGGCCCACGAATTGAACCAGCCCTTGTCGGCCATCGCCAACTACTGCGCCGGTTGCGTCAAGCGCATGCAGGCCGGCAATTACAAGCTGGATGATTTGCTCGCGGCCATGCAAAAGGCCTCCGAGCAGGCCGAGCGTGCCGGCAAGATCATTCGCCGCATGCGCGACATGGTGAAAAAGGGCGACCCCAACCGGCAAGCTGTTTCGCTGCCGGAACTGGTCGACGAAGCGCGGGCCTTCGCCGATATTGAAGCCCGCCGGACCAGTACGCAGATTGTGGTGGACATTCCCGAAAATCTACCTCGTATCGTGGTTGACCGCATCATGATCGAGCAAGTGCTGCTCAACTTGCTGAAAAACGGGATAGAGGCCATGGCCGATCTGATTCCGGAAAGACGGCGGCTGCAGATCAATGCACGGGTCGCCGACGAGCGCATGGCCGAGATCAGCGTTGCGGACTGTGGCGCAGGCCTGGCCGAAGACGACATTGAACGCATTTTCGCGCCCTTCTACACGACCAAACCCGACGGGATGGGGATCGGTCTCTCCATCTGCCGTTCCATCATCGAGTTCCATCAAGGTAGACTCTGGGTCGAGCATCGCAGAGAGGGCGGCACGGTTTTCCGCTTTACGGTGCCGATCGAAGAGCAGCCTGACGAGGACATGGCATGAGCGACACCCCACAACAAAACATTTACGTCGTCGATGACGATGATGCGATGCGCGACTCCATGACCTGGCTGCTCGAAGGGGAAGGCTACCGAGTCGCCTGCTACGCGTCCGGCGCGCAATTTCTCGCGGCCCGCCATGCCGGCATGCGCGGTTGTCTGGTACTCGATGTGCGCATGCCCGAAATGAGCGGCCTTGAACTCTACGAAAAACTGGCCGCGCTAGGATCTCGCCTGCCCGTCATCTTCGTGACCGGCCACGGCGATGTCCCGATGGCCGTGGCCGCACTGCAACGCGGCGCCTGCGACTTCATCGAGAAGCCCTTTCACAACGAGGATCTGTTGTCGCGCATTCGTCGCGCACTCACGCTGGACGAAGAGAATTGTGCCCGGCACGCCCGCGACAGCGCCATTGCCCAGCGCCTGGAACAGCTCACGCAGCGCGAGCGTGAAGTGCTCGATCTGGTGGTGGCAGGCAAGCTCAACAAGCAGATTGCCGATACACTCGATATCAGCATGAAAACGGTGGAGGCCCACCGCGCACGCGTGATGGACAAGATGGGTGTGCGCACCCTGGCCGAACTGGTCAGGGCGGTCATGCAGCTGAACTAGATCGGGATGATGTCGTCGCCGCCCGAGCCGAGCAGTTCATCGGACAGGGTCTTGCGACGGACTTCCTTGCGGCGCAGCAGCTTTTCCTGGACCTTGGGCGGCAGGTCGGTAAACAGGATCATGTCCTTGGCGATCAGCAACTCGATCATGTCCTCGATCACGCGGACAAAGTCGCGGTCCATCTCGGCCAGTTCATTTTGCCGCCAGCGTTCATGGACGAATTTCAGGACTTCGGGATTATCGGCCGGCAAAGCCTCCTGTGCCGCACCCGTCGGCACCGGATGCGCTTCCACGATCTCGCCATTGCCATCTCTCGCCACGTACAGCATGTCCCACACTCCTCAATTCAATGCCCGGCAGTCTGCCGCAGGGCCAGCCGATTGGCAATTGCCGCCAGCATTCATTCAATAATTTCGCGTTGGTGCCTTGATCGGCATTTTTGCCGGGCCCGAACGCGTGGCCGGCGGCACCGCAAATCCGCCCTCAGGCGCCGCTGCCTTGTCGCGACGAATCACCCGTACCGATTGGTCACCCGCCTTGCTGCGACTGGCGGAAATTTCCAGGGTTTGCACGCGCTGCGGCGCAGCGGCGTCCAGTTCACTGCGGACGATGCGCGCCCGCTCGGCGGCAATGCGCCGGTCGATGGCGGTCGTCGACAAATTCCGCTCAGCCAGCGTTCGCCGCATTGCGGTCAGGGTTTCCAATTCTGGCGTCGCCTGGAATGAACGACGCGCTTCCCCCCAGGTTTCCTTGGGCTTGCTCACCGCTTCGGAAAATACCTCCGGCGCACTGACCGTGCGTGCGATCTCCAGATTGTTGTTGCGCATGGCCCACTCCAGCGCGCCATCCCCCCAGTCGTTGCGCACGTCACGGCGCGCCCCCAGATCCACCAGTCGTTTGGCCAGCGCGGCGCGACCTTCGTACACCGCCATCATCAACACGCTGGATCCGTTGGTACTCAGCGCATTGATGTCCGCGCCCTGAGCCAGCAGGTAATCCACCACGGGTTCGTGCCCGGAAAACACCGCGTAATGAAGGGGCGACCATTGGCGCGCCGGCGGATTGATGCGGGCGCTGCGCTCGACCAGCCATTGCACCGCTGCAAGATTGCCCCGCCACGCGGCCAGTGCCAGCGCCGACTCACCATGTGCATTGACCCGGTTGATGTCCGCCCCCCGCGAAAGGAAGAGGCGCATCAACTCGATATGGCCTTCCCAGGCAGCGATCATCAGGCCACTCCCCACCCGGCTACCGGTAAATTCCGGATCCAGGCCGGCATCCAGCCATGCCCCGGCCTGAGCAATATCCCCCAGTTCCATCGCATGGGTAAACGCCACCGGATCGGGCAAACGTACCGGCGCTGCCGTGTCGGTCTGCGCAGCAACCGGGCAAATCGGCGCGCACGCGATTATCATTGCAGCCCACAGGCCGTTCAGCGGTTTCTTCATTCCAGGCTCATTTCGTCAGGCGACCCCGTATTTTCTCATGGTGCAATCTTTCAAGCGGATCATACCGGCGCTGACCCTGTCCTTGTTGTTGCATCTCCTGCCCTTCCTTGGCGCCTTGCCCTTGGATCCGCCACCACCGCCCCCACGCACCGTCTTGCAGGCGACTCTGAAGGCGCCGGCACCGCCCACCACTGCCAGCGCCCCGACGCTAGCCCTCAAACCCGAGGTCGCCGCCGCCCCCAAGGCCAGCCAAACGGAGAAAAAACCCGCCAAACCGCCGATTGACCGAAAGCCCGCGCTACGCACCTGGACCCAGAGTATTCGCGAGCAATTCGTCGCACAACGGGAACAAGGCTTGTTCTATCCGCAAGCAGCGATTGATCAGGGCATGGAAGGCGAAGTGCTGGTCCTCATGGTGCTCGACCCCCGTGGCGAAGTCATTGGAGCCCGTATCGAGCAGAGCAGCGGCTATCCCATGCTGGATCAGGCGGCGCTACTGGCGGTGCGCCGCCTGCACGCCCTACCGGGCGATGCGCCGGCCCAGGCCGTGTTGCCGGTACGTTTCCGCCTCAGATAGCCCCGTCAGCCCGCAGCGCGGCAATGGCCGCTGCGGAATAGCCGAGTCCGGCAAGGACAGCGTCCGTATGCGCCCCCAACGAGGGTCCGATCCATTCGGTTGAGCCCGGCGTCTCCGACAGCCGTGGCACGATGCCCGGCATGCGGAAGGGCTTGCCATCGGGCAGCCGGGCCATTTGGAACATTTCACGTGCGATGAATTGGGGATCGGCCGCCATGTCGACCGCCGAATACACGCGGGATGACGGCACCTCGGCTTCCGCCAGTACCCGCAAGACCTCGGCTTCGTCGTGGGCCGCGCACCAGGCATCAATGAGCGCATATACCTCGTCCCGCCGCGCATCACGCCCGGCGTTGTCAGCCAGCCCTGGATCATCCGCCAGGTCGGTCCGGCCAATGGCGCGCATGAAGCGCTTGAAGATGGCATCGCCATTAGCGCCGATGGTCACATGCTTGCCGTCGCGCGTGGTGTGCGTATTCGACGGCGTGATTCCCGGCATGATGTTGCCCGTGCGTTCGCGCACAAAGCCGAAGACATCGAACTCGGGCACCATCGACTCCATCATCGCAAACACCGCCTCGTACAAGGCGACATCGACAATCTGCCCGGCACCGCCGTTGACCTCCATGTGGCGCAGGGCCATCAAGGCGCCGATCGCGCCCCATAGGGCAGCAATCGAATCGCCAATCGAAATCCCGGTGCGTACCGGCGGCCGATCCGGAAAGCCGGTGATGTAACGCAAGCCGCCCATAGACTCGCCCACTGCGCCAAAACCCGGTTGATCCTTGTATGGCCCCGTCTGTCCAAAACCCGAAAGCCGCACCATCACCAGCCCGGGATTGTCTGCCTTGAGCGTTTCCCAGCCCAGGCCCAGTTTTTCGAGCACCCCCGGGCGAAAATTTTCCACCAGAATGTCGGCACTCGCGATCAGCCGACGCACGAATTCACGCCCTTCGGGATGCTTCAGATTGGCCGTCACGGATTGTTTGTTGCGCGACTGCACATACCACCACAGCGAGGTGCCTTCGTAGAGTTTTCGCCATTTGCGCAGCGGGTCGCCACCATCGGGCGATTCGACCTTGATCACTTCGGCACCGAACTCAGCCATGATCCGGGTGCAGAAGGGTCCGGCGATCAAGGTACCGAGTTCGATCACGCGGAGTCCGGCCAAGGGTTTTTGCGCTTCGCTCATGTCATGGCTCCCAATGGTGAACGGGCAAATGTTGCCCCCACAGGCGGTCGACCGTAGCAGCCACCGCCTGCGGCGAGCCGCTGGTACTGACCGTCAGGCGGCCATGCCCCCCGCCTTGCAGGTTTGCGGCCAACAACAAACGTTCCAGCTGCCGCGCCACCGCTTCGCCCGTATCCAGAATGCGGGTACCGGCCGGCATGCGCGCCGCAATGCCCTCGGCGACCCAGGGATAATGCGTGCAGCCTAGCACCAGCACGTCGGCACCGGCCTCGGCCAGTGGCGCCACAAAACGGTCGAGCAAGGTGGCGACTTCCGCACTGCGCTGCCCGAATTGCTCAATGGCATCGGCCAGCCCGGGGCAGGTCTGTGGAATGACGCGGGCAGTACCGCCATGGTTGCCGACCAGACGCTGGAAGCGTTCGCTTTCCAGAGTCCGGACCGTTGCCAGGACACCGACGACGCCCCGCTGCGTGAGCGCCACCGCCGGCTTGACCCCGGGTTCCAGCGCAACCACCGGCAGCGGCGTGGCGGCTCGAATCGCCTCAGCCGCCATCGCAGTGGCCGTATTGCAGGCCACGACCAGCGCCTTGGCGCCGCGTGCGGCCAAGGCCTGTGCAATGGCAACACCGCGCTCGCGCAGAAAGGCTTCCGGCTTGTCGCCATAGGGCAGATAGCGGGTGTCGGCAAAGTAGAAAAAGTCCTCATGCGGCAGTCGACCGCGCAAGGCGTTCAACACCGTCAGACCGCCCAGGCCGGAATCGAAAACTGCAATCGGATGGCTATTCACATCGACACCAAAAAAGAAGCCCCCGATCCGGGGGCCTCGTGCGAACAAGGCGTGCGGATTACATCCGCGCAATCATGGCATCGCCGAACTCGGAACAGGACAACTCGTCCGCGCCATCCATCAAACGCGCAAAGTCGTAAGTCACCTTCTTGTCGCCAATCGCGGCTTCCATGGACTTGATCACCAGATTGGCGGCTTCCTTCCAGCCCAGATGGCGCAGCATCATTTCGGCGGAAAGGATCAGCGAACCCGGATTGACCTTGTCCAGCCCGGCATATTTTGGCGCCGTGCCATGCGTGGCTTCGAAGCAGGCGTACTTGTCGGAAATATTCGCCCCCGGCGCAATACCGATCCCGCCAACTTGCGCGGCCAGTGCGTCGGAAATGTAGTCACCGTTCAGATTGGTCGTGGCGATCACGTCATATTCCGCCGGACGCAACAAAATCTGCTGCAAGAAGGCATCCGCAATCGAATCCTTGATCGTAATCTCACGCCCGGTCTTGGGATTGGTGAAATGGCACCACGGGCCGCCGTCAATCAACTCGGCGCCAAACTCGTCCTGAGCCAACTTGTACGCGGTGTCACGGAACAAGCCTTCCGTGAATTTCATGATGTTGCCTTTATGCACGATGGTCACCGACTTGCGATCATTGTCGATGGCGTACTGGATCGCCGCACGGACCAGACGCTGCGTGCCCTCGACCGACACCGGTTTGATGCCGATCCCTGAAGACTCGGGGAAACGGATTTTCTTGACGCCCATTTCCTGCTGCAGAAAATCGATCACCTTTTTGACCGCTTCGGTGTTGGCCGCCCATTCGACACCGGCGTAGATGTCTTCGGTGTTCTCACGGAAGATGACCATGTTGGTCAGCTCCGGATGCTTGAGCGGCGACGGCACGCCCTTGAAGTACTGCACTGGGCGCACGCACTGGTAGAGGTCGAGCTCTTGGCGCAGCGCCACGTTCAACGAGCGAATGCCGCCCCCGACCGGGGTCGTCATCGGCCCCTTGATCGATACCGAATAGGCCTTGAGTGCATCGAAGGTTTCCTTGGGCAGCCACTCATCCGGTCCGTAGAGGCGGGTCGATTTCTCGCCGGCATAGACTTCCATCCAGTGGATTTTCTTTTTCCCGCCGTAGGCCTTGTCGACTGCTGCATCGATCACCTTGATCATCACCGGCGTGATGTCGATACCAATACCGTCGCCCTCAATGAAGGGAATGATCGGATTATCCGGCGTCGGCTGGCCGGGAATGATCTTGGAACCACCTTGCGGAATCTGGATGTGAGAAGTCATGGTCACTCCTGTGCATTGTTATCGGCAAGCGGATCGGTGCCGACATGGCGGCTCGCGATCTGCGATGGCGACGATTATGTCGCAAAAATCTGCCTGCGGTCGACCTGCGCCCGGCAATAAAAAGGCGAAGATCCGGGGATCTTCGCCTTTCTCTGAAGCACGGCACCGGCCACTCGGGCCGGCCCATCGAAGCTTACATGCGTGCAGCCTTGAGGGCGGCATTGAGCGTCGGGCTCGGACGCATCACGGCCTTGCACTTGTCAGAATCGGCCTTGTAGTAACCGCCGATATCCACCGGCTTGCCTTGCACCATCTTCAACTCGGCGACGATTTGTGCCTCGCTGTCGGTCAGGGACTTGGCCAGCTTGGCGAAGTGGGCGGCCAGTTCCTTGTCCTCGGTCTGGGCGGCCAGTTCCTGCGCCCAGTACATGGCGAGGTAGAACTGCGAACCGCGGTTGTCGAGTTCACCTGTCTTCGGTGACGGCGACTTGCGATTGTCGAGCAGCTTGCCGGTCGCGGCATCCAGCGTCTTGGCGAGCAGCACGGCGCGCTGATTGCCTTCCTTGAGACCAAGGTCTTCCAGCGACACCGCCAGGGCCAGGAATTCACCCAGCGAATCCCAGCGCAGGTGGTTTTCTTCGGTCAGCTGCTGCACGTGCTTGGGCGCAGAACCACCGGCACCGGTTTCGTACATGCCGCCGCCGTTCATCAGCGGAACGATGGATAGCATCTTGGCCGAGGTGCCCAGTTCCATGATGGGGAACAGGTCGGTCAGGTAGTCACGCAGGATGTTGCCGGTCACCGAGATGGTATCCAGGCCGCGGATGACACGTTCCAGCGTGAAGCGCATGGCGCGGACCTGCGACATGATCTTGATTTCGAGACCGGTGGTGTCATGATCCTTCAGGTAGGTTTCGACCTTTTTGATCAGTTCGGCTTCGTGCGGACGGTAAGGATCCAGCCAGAAGACGGCCGGTGTACCGGAATTACGGGCACGGGTGACGGCCAGCTTGACCCAGTCGCGGATCGGCGCGTCCTTGACCTGGCACATGCGCCAGATATCCCCGGCTTCGACGTTCTGCGTCAGCAGCACTTCACCGCTGTCGATATCGACGATGTTGGCGATACCGTCTTCAGCGATCTCGAAGGTCTTGTCGTGAGAACCGTACTCCTCGGCCTTCTGGGCCATCAGGCCGACGTTCGGCACGGTGCCCATGGTCTTCGGATCGAAGTTGCCGTTCCATTTGCAGAAGTTGATCATCTCCTGGTAGATACGGGCGAAGGTCGATTCCGGCATGACGGCCTTGCAGTCCGCCGGCTTGCCGTCGGCGCCCCACATCTTGCCGCCCTGGCGGATCATCGCCGGCATGGAGGCATCGACGATGACGTCGTTCGGGGAATGGAAGTTGGTGATGCCCTTGGCCGAGTCAACCATCGCCAGCTTGGGACGGTGTTCCTGGCAAGCATGCAGGTCACGGATGATTTCGTCGCGCTTGGACTCCGGCAGGGTCTTGATCTTTTCGTACAGATCGACCATGCCGTTATTGACGTTGATGCCAAGTTCGTTGAACAGGGCACCGTGCTTCTCAAAGGCTTCCTTGTAGAAGATCTTGACACAGTGACCGAAGACGATCGGGTGCGAGATCTTCATCATCGTCGCCTTGACGTGCAGCGAGAACAGGATGCCGGACTGACGGCAATCTTCCAGTTCCTTCTCGTAGAACTCGCACAAAGCCTTCTTGCTCATGAACATCGAATCGATGATCTCGCCGGCCAGCAGCTTGACTTCCGGTTTGAGCACGGTGGTTTTGCCGCCCTTGGCGATCAGTTCCATGCGCACACGACGGGCCTTGTCCAGGGTCATCGACTTTTCGCCATGATAGAAGTCACCGTGGTGCATGTGGGAAACATGGGTCTGCGACCACTGCTTCCACTCACCCATCGAGTGGGGATTCTTGCGGGCGTAGTTCTTGACAGCCAGCGGCGCGCGGCGATCGGAGTTGCCTTCGCGCAGCACCGGATTGACGGCAGAACCCAGGCACTTGCTGTAGCGGGTGGCAATCGCCTTTTCCTCGTCGGAGGACGGCGCTTCCGGATAATCCGGAATGGCATAGCCCTTGGCCTGCAGTTCCTTGACGCAGGCCTTCAACTGCGCGACGGAGGCGCTGATGTTCGGCAACTTAATGATGTTGGTTTCCGGCGCCAGGCACTTCTTGCCCAGCTCACCGAGGGTGTTCGGCAGGCGCTGCGCTTCCGTCAGGAATTCCGGAAATTCAGCGATGACCCGGGCAGAAACGGAAATATCAGCTTTTTCGATCTCGATTCCCGCCGGCCCGGTGAAGGTACGGATAATCGGGAGGAAGGCACAAGTCGCCAACAGCGGCGCCTCGTCGGTGAGTGTGTAGATGATCTTGGACTTGCCTGCGGACATGCTAACCCCTTGTAGTTGGTATGAATTACGAGCCAACGATACGCTGGCCCCCTTGCGCGGTGCTTACACGTTAACAACCTGCGGAGTATCCGCGCACGCACTCTCCCGGTCAACGGTGAAAACACGTTTCACATCGCGAAGCGCTCAAAAGCAGCAAAGGGCCGATGCTAGAATCCTGCGAGACGCAGGGGGCGAAGGCATGAAAATTTCCGTCGGGCTTTACGGCAGCAATGCCCACCAGATCGCACTGGCCATGATTCAGGGGTTCAACAAGCACTACACCCTGTTCCGGCAAACCTGTCGCGAAGCCAAAACCCGCTTTGAACAAGGTGACTGGCAAGGCGTGCATCGGGCGGTGCGTGAACGCATCCGCTTCTACGATGACCGGGTGGATGAATGCGTCGAACGACTGCAATCGGAATTCGATGCCCAGCAACTCGATGACGCCACCTGGCAACAGGTCAAACTGCTCTACATCGGCTTGTTGCTCAATCACAAGCAACCGGAACTGGCCGAAACCTTTTTTAATTCGGTGACAACCAAAATCCTGCACCGAACGTATTTTCACAACGACTTCATTTTCGTTCGCCCAACCATTTCCACGGAAAACCTGGAGGCCGAAACCCAGGCCACATACCGTAGCTATTACGCCGATGCACAGGGGCTGCGCGGCGCAATACGGCAAATCGTGAATGACTTTGGTTGGCAACGTCCTTTTGCCGATCTCGAACGCGACGTCAATCTCGTCTACCACGCCACCCGGCGCTTTCTGAAGCAGATGCCCAGCCGGGACTTCAATTTCCAGATTCAGGTGCTGGGCTCGGCATTCTATCGCAACAAGGCGGCGTACATGATTGGCAAGGCGATCAACGGCGCCACCGAATATCCTTTTGCGATCCCGGTACTGCACGATGCCAATGGCCAGCTGTATCTCGACACCCTGCTCCTCGATGCCTGGCGGATCGGCCTCCTCTTCTCCCTCTCGCGTGCCTATTTCATGGTCGACATGGAAGTGCCCTCGGGATATGTCCAGTTTCTGCGCGCCATCATGCCCAACAAGCCACGCTCCGAGATTTACATCATGCTCGGACTGGGCAAGCAGGGCAAAACGATGTTCTTCCGGGATTTCATCTATCACCTGCACCACTCACAGGACCAGTTCATCATGGCGCCCGGGATTCGCGGGCTGGTCATGCTGGTGTTCACGCTGCCGTCTTATCCCTATGTGTTCAAAATCATCAAGGATGTCTTTGGCAGTTCCAAAGAGATGGATCGCGCCACGGTGAAGCGCAAATTCATGATGGTCAAGCAGGTCGACCGCGTTGGGCGTATGGCCGACACCCTGGAGTTCTCGAATGTGATGCTGCCGCTGGCACGCTTCAGCGATGAAATCCTCGACGAACTGGCGCGGCTGGCACCTTCCTGCTACGAAATCGATGGCGACCAGATCATCATCAAGCATCTCTATATTGAGCGACGGATGGAACCGCTCAACATTCATCTCGACCGGATGGACAAATCCAATAACCAGGAAGGTCTGGAAGACGCCATCGCCGAATACGGCAACGCCATCCGCGAACTGGCGCAGGCCAATATTTTCCCTGGCGACATGCTCTGGAAAAATTTTGGCATCACGCGCTACGGCCGGGTCGTTTTTTACGATTACGACGAAATCGAATACATGACGGACATCAACTTCCGGAAAATTCCGCCGGCACCGGATTTCGAAACCGAAATGTCA
>JAKLLI010000033.1 GCA_023150195.1 Azonexus sp. | reverse complement strand
CGGGCAGCAAACCCCAAAGAGGCCAAGAAACCGGCTGAAATCCAGTTTCGAAGGCCTGCAAAGGGAATGTGGCAGAAATTTTTGCATCGTCAGCAATGAATAGCCGAAGGCATCACGGTGTTTTTGGGTAACCTGCTAAAGGGTTTTCGGGATTATCGTTTGATGATGCTACGCTACACGTGGTTTGTAAAGGTTCGGGGCAAGCGTCGCTGCCGGCGCTAGTGCGTGGAGTCCGGGCGAAACAGTCTGGCGGTTACGACACTTCGGTCCTGGGTTTGCAGTATTTCAATGGCAACATCATTTAGCTTGATGCTAATTCCGGCCTCCGGAATGTCCTGAAAGTGCTCGATGATTAGTCCATTTAGGGTTTTGGGGCCATTCAGGGGCAGGTCGGTTTTTAGCATTCGGTTGATGTCACGTAGGGGGCGGCTTCCCTCGACCACTGCAGTGTTGTCTTCGCTCCAGCGCAGGCTGCTTTCTTGCCCAGGGAGCGAGGTCGTAAAGTCACCGACGATTTCCTCGATTATGTCTTCCAGTGTGAGCATGCCGAGAATCTCACCGTATTCGTCAATTACAAAGCCGAAGCGTTGCTTGTTCTCCTGAAAGAACGCCAGTTGCGAAAATACGGGTGTGCCAAGGGGGATATAGTAAGGGGCCTGAATTTGTTCGAGCAGCGATTCAGAGTCTAGGCTGGTGTGTGTCAGGGTTGCCAGTAGGCGTCGCACCATCAACACGCCAACCAGATTGTCGAGTGAGCCATGGCATACCGGCAATCTACTGTGGTGGCTGGTGCTCAGCTGGGTGCGAAGGTCTTCTGTCTCCTGATCAATATCGAGAATTTCGATCGCGCTGCGCGGCGTCATCATATCTTCGACCTTGATTTCATTGAGTTCAAACAAGCTGCCAAGAATGGCTTGGTGTTTTTGAGGGATCAGGTGTGAAGACTCTAGAACAAGGCTGCGCAACTCCTCTGGTGACAGCCTTGTGCTTTCGGCAGTTGGGTGCATCGAAAGGCCCAGTAGCTTGAGGATGCTGGCGGCGAAAAGGTTGATAAACCAGATCAGCGGGTAGCACACGCGTAGCAGTGGGGTGAGGACATAACCCAGAAACAGTGCGAGACGGTCGGCGTAGGTGGCGCCAATGATTTTTGGCGTGATTTCAGAAAAAACCAAAATGGCGAACGTTACAACCAGGGTGCCTGCGCCAAGTGCCCATTTGTGTTCACCAAACAGTGCGAGGGTAATGACGCTGACCAGCGTGGCAGCGGCGGCGTTGACGAGATTGTTGCCGAGCAGAATGACGCCCAGCATTTTGTCGGTTTGGTCGAGAAGGTCGATGGCCTTTTTTGCGCCGCGGTGCCCATTTTGGGCCATGTGCCGTAATCGAAACCGGTTTGACGCCATCATCGCTGTTTCCGTCATCGAGAAAAATGCGGAGATGGAGAGCAGAGCGACAAGGATCGCCCACATGAGCGATAGCGGAAGTTCTTCCATGGGACTCAGGTCTTGCCGAGTAGCACTTCAACAACGAAACGGCTGCCGACGTAGGCCAGAACCAGCAGCGCAAAGCCGCTCAGTGTCCAGCGCAGCGCGCGTTTGCCTCGCCAGCCCCAAACATGACGGCCAAAAAGCAGCGTGGCAAAAATGATCCATGAGGCAATTGCGAAAAAAGTCTTGTGATCCAGCGTGAGCGGTCGACCAAATAGAGCCTCGGAAAACAGGAGGCCGCTGCCGACAGCCAGGGTCAATAAACTGAACCCTGCGGTCAACATCTTGAATAGCAAGGATTCCATGACCAGCAAGGGCGGGAGGCTTGCCAAACTGCGTTTGAAAGTTCTGCGGTGCAGGGCATTTTCGGTGAAGCCCATGAAAATTGCGTGAAGCGCAGACAGGGTCAGCAGGCTATAGGCCAGCATCGCGGCAAGGAAATGGAACTGGAAGCCTAGAGCTTGCGCATGCGCAACGAGGTGATCGGCACGGAAAATCGCCGGGAGCAGGGCACACGCAGCGGCGAGCGGCAGGACCATGGGTTGCATGCCTTCCATGCGTGCCAGGAAACTCTCCATCCAGTAGATGAGTACGGCCAGCCACATCATCAGCGAGAGCGCCAGGCTAAACGAGAAGCGCATCCCTGCCGTGTCGATCAGACTGCCATAGAGCCCCAGCGCATGAAGCACAAGGGAGAGGCCGATGAGTGCCCGCTCCCAAGAATGCATGGGAGCGGTGATGCATTGCCCTTCATGCTCACGCCAGCGCGTGTGCCAGAAATGAAAACCGAGGGTGCCGTAGATGACGGCAGCGAGGATGTGGGGCAGAAGCTGAATTACAATGACGGCCATTCGCGAATTCTACTAGAAGCCTATCTGACATGCTCGACAACCTGACTACACGCCTTGCGCGTGTCATGAAGACCCTCAAGGGCGAAGCCCGCCTGACCGAGTCCAATATTTCCGATGCCCTGCGGGAGGTGCGCATGGCGCTACTCGAGGCGGATGTGGCCTTGCCGGTCGTCAAGGATTTCATCGCTGCCGTCAAGGAAAAAGCGGTAGGGCAGGAGGTGATTGGCTCGCTGAATCCGGGGCAAGCACTGATTGGTGTGGTGCATGCCGAACTGACCCGGATCATGGGAGATGCGCACGAAGGCATTAGTTTCAATACCCAGCCGCCGGCGATTGTTTTGATGGCCGGTTTGCAAGGGGCTGGGAAGACGACGACGGTTGGCAAACTGGGTAAGTTCCTGAAGGAAAACCACAAGAAGAAGGTGTTGGTGGTTTCCTGTGACGTTTATCGGCCGGCGGCGATCGAGCAGCTGAAGTCGGTTGCTGCGCAGGCGGGCGTGGATTTCTTCCCATCCAGCGTCGGCGAAAAGCCCGAAGCGATCGCCGCGGCAGCGATTGACTGGGCCAAGCGGCATTACCACGACGTGCTGCTGGTTGATACCGCCGGTCGTCTTGCGGTCGACGAGGCAATGATGGCTGAAATCCGCCAGTTGCATGCCGCGATCAATCCAATTGAAACCCTTTTCGTCGTCGACGCCATGCTCGGCCAGGACGCGGTGAACACGGCAAAGGCGTTCAATGAAGCCTTGCCCTTGACGGGTGTAGTGCTCACCAAACTGGATGGCGATGCGCGGGGTGGTGCTGCGCTGTCGGTCCGGCATATCACGGGTAAGCCCATCAAGTTTGCCGGGGTCGGCGAAAAGCTGACGGGCCTGGAGGCATTTCATCCGGAGCGGATGGCTTCGCGCATTCTCGGGATGGGCGATGTCCTGTCGCTGATTGAAGAGGCGCGCAAAGGACTGGACGAAGAAAAGGCCGTGGCTTTTGCCAAGAAGCTCAAATCCGGCAAAGGCTTCGATCTGAACGATTTCAAGGAACAGATGGCCCAGATGCGTAATATGGGTGGGCTATCGGCATTGATGGACAAAATGCCGGCGCAGATTGCGCAGGCTGCCGGTCAACTGCCTGCAGGGGCTGAAAACAAAATGATTGGGCGGGTTGAGGGCATCATCAATTCGATGACGCCTGAGGAACGTTCGAAGCCGGAGTTGATCAAGGCAAGCCGCAAGCGTCGTATTGCCATGGGAGCCGGCGTTCAGGTCCAGGAAGTCAATCGTTTGCTCAACCAGTTTGAGCAGACACAGAAAATGATGAAGCAATTCACCAAGGGCGGCATTGGCAAGCTGATGCGCGGCATGAAGGGGATGCTGCCCGGTGGGATGGGGGGCATGGGCGGCTTCGGCCGCTAAATGGCGGCGGCTCTTACGGGTTGCGCTGAACCAGTTGGTCGCGTTGCAACTCGTTGATCTGCCAGTGGTTATGCCAGGCGGCGCGCACCAGGTTCGGGTATTCGGGTTTGCCCAAGCTGCCGTTATATCGCCCTAATGCTCTGAATAGATCGCCCTTTTCGATATCCAGATAATGACGCAGGATGGTGCAGCCGTAGCGCAGGTTGGTCCTGAGGTCGAAAAGGTTGTCGTCAGGGCGGCCAATGACCTTGATCCAGAAGGGCATGACTTGCATGTAGCCTCGGGCGCCGACCGAAGAGAGGGCGTACTTCCGGAAGGCCGATTCCACCTGCACCAGACCTAGCACCAATTCGGGCTCAAGTCCTGCTCGCGTGGCTTCGTAGTGAATGCTGCGCAAGAGGTCGATGCGGTATTCCCGATTGGGAATGCGTTTTTCCAGTCGCCGGGACATTTCACCAAGCCAGTCGGCCGCCGCCAAGGGGGTGCGGAAGGAGCTGACTTGCGGACGGCTGTCTGACACCGCTTCATGCAATGCTGCCCGGACACTGGCAGCCAGTGGTTCGTATTTTTGCGCACCGGCTTGTGCGGCCGATGCGCAAAATAACAGCAGTGTGGCGATCAGGCGGCGCACAGTTTCCCTTGCAGGAATGTGACGACATCAGCCTGCGGAAGCATGGACGCATCGGCATCGGTGCGTCCCTTGTATTCCACTAGGCCCTCTTTGAGCCCGCGCTCGCCAATCACGACACGGTGCGGGACGCCAATCAGTTCCATGTCAGCGAACATCACACCGGGGCGTTCATTGCGGTCATCCAGCAGAACATCGACGCCAGCACGTTTCAATTCGGCGTATAACGCATCGGCAACGTTCTTGACCTGCTCACTCTTGTGGTAACCCATGGGGACGATGCTGACGGCGAAGGGGGCGATTGCTGCCGGCAAAATGATACCGCGCTCGTCGTTGCCTTGCTCGATCGCTGCGCCAACGATGCGTGAGACGCCAATGCCGTAACAGCCCATTTCCATGATCTGGCTCTTCCCTTGTTCGTCCAAAAAAGCGCAATTGAGGGCTTTTGCGTACTTGGTCCGGAGCTGGAAGATGTGTCCGACTTCAATGCCGCGGCAAATTTGCAGTTGGCCCTTGCCGTCAGGTGAGGCATCGCCGGGCAGTACGTTGCGAATGTCAAAGACGGCGGGTTCGGGCAAGTCACGACCAAAATTGACTCCGGTAAGGTGGGCGCCCACTTCGTTCGCACCGCAGACAAAGTCAGACATGGCGGCCACGGTGCGATCAGCAAAAATCTGCACCTTGCTGGTGTCGACCGCGACCGGTCCGATGTAGCCGGGCTGACAGCCCAGAAATTCGAGCACCTCGTTTTCACTGGCAAAGCGGAAAGCGCCAAGTCCCGGGAGCTTGCCGGCCTTGATTTCATTCAGTTCGTGGTCGCCGCGCAGCAACAGTAAGGCAAAAACCTTTTGGCCAGGCTCGGGTTCGCTGACTACCGCGATGGATTTTACGATTCGCTTGATGTCGACCGAAAGGTACTGGGCCACATCATCGCAGTTAGTTTTGCCAGGGGTGCTAACTTTGTTAAGCGGCTGGGATGCCGGCGCGCGGGCAGTTGCGGGGGCGACGGCTTCGGCAAGCTCGACGTTGGCGGCGTAATCCGAGTCGGGGCAAAACGCGATGTCGTCCTCTCCGGAATCGGCCAGCACATGAAATTCGTGCGATCCATCGCCACCAATCGATCCAGTATCGGCCGCAACGGCTCTAAAGCGCAGGCCGAGGCGAGTAAAGATGCGGCTGTAAGTCGCATACATGTTGCCGTATTCGCGGACCAGATCATCGAATGAGGTGTGGAAGGAGTAACCGTCCTTCATCAGGAATTCGCGGCCGCGCATGACGCCAAAGCGCGGGCGAATTTCGTCGCGGAATTTGGTCTGGATCTGGTAAAGATGGATCGGGAGCTGGCGATAACTTTTTACATCTCGGCGAACGACATCCGTAATCACTTCCTCGTGGGTCGGTCCGATGACAAAGTCCCGATCGTGCCGGTCCTTGAAACGAAGAAGTTCTGGCCCGTATTGTTCGCCACGTCCGGATTCAGTCCACAGTTCGAAGGGTTGAACGGCGGGCATCAGCAATTCCAGGGCACCGGCAGCATTCATTTCTTCGCGAACAATGGCTTCGACTTTGCGCAGCACGCGTAGACCGAGCGGCATCCAGGTGTAAATCCCGGAAGCGGCGCGCTTGATATAGCCGGCGCGCAACATCATTTTCTGACTGATGACTTCTGCGTCGGCGGGGGCTTCTTTAAGTGTGGTGAAAAAGAACTGCGATGTGCGCATGGGATGCTCTTGAATTCGTTGCAAAAAGACGATTTTACACGGAGGCCGTCCTTTGCACCCAGGCGACCTTTGTGAAAGAATTGCGGCCAATCAATCATTTTGCAGGATATCTATGCTCGACCGCGAAGGCTATCGCCCGAACGTCGGCATCATTCTTTGTAACGCCAAAAACGAGGTTTTCTGGGGCAAACGCATACGGGAGCATTCCTGGCAATTTCCGCAAGGTGGCATCAAGCGCGGCGAGACGCCGGAAGAGGCCATGTATCGTGAATTGCACGAGGAGGTCGGGTTGCTGCCCGAGCATGTTCGTATTCTCGGAAGAACCAAAGGTTGGCTGCGCTACGAAGTGCCGAACCAGTGGATCAAGCGCGAATGGCGCGGTTCCTACAAAGGACAGAAACAAATCTGGTTTCTGTTGCGGCTTGTCGGTCGCGATTCCGATGTGAGCTTGCGTGCTACGGCCAAACCAGAATTTGATGCGTGGCGGTGGAACGAATACTGGGTGCCGCTGGATGCGGTGATCGAGTTCAAGCGCGGGGTTTATGAGCAGGCCTTGAACGAACTCTTTCGCTTTCTTGATCACGAGCGGCGCCATCATCGAGGGCGTCGTCCGGCGCAGTTGTCGGGCCATGACACTGGGGAAGATGCGGGAGGCAGTGTGTGAAAGTCGGTTTGGTTTGTGTCTTAAGTATTGCTGTTGCGCATGTGGCGTTTGCTGCCGATGATCCCTTCGAGACTACGCCTTGGCAAGAGTCTGCTTTAACATTGCCGACGCCTTCCGGCACGCCTCGGTTGGTTGCGTTTGAAGTTAGCCCCGCCAACCCCAACCGCTTCTCGGTGGATGTCGATGCGTTGAGTGTTGGCAAGGATGGTGTTGTCCGCTACGCCCTCTACGTTGACACACCGGGCGGTGTGCGCAACGTGACCTACGAAGGTATTCGTTGCGAAACAAGAGAGCGGCGGCTGTATGCCATTGGACATGCCGATGGCTCTTGGCGTCCTGTTAGGGATGAGAAGTGGTATCGCGTGACCGAGTACGGCACGAGTCGCCAATACGCGGCCCTGTATCTCGATTATTTTTGTCCTGGCGGAGTGATTGTTGGATCCGTCGCAGAGGCGCGTAACGCGCTTCAAAAAGGTGGGCACCCCGGCAATCAACGGTGGTGGTGATGAGCATCGACCGCGTTATTCTTGCCTTTGACAAGGGGCTTCGAACTTTGGCTTTGCCGGCGAGTTCGATGCGTCCTCATCCAGATGAGGACTTGCCTCATGCTGATTTGAGCGAAAGCGAGCGGCAAAACGTGATCGGGTTAATGCGCGTCAATCATGCCGGCGAAGTGTGTGCTCAGGCGCTCTATCAAGGGCAGGCCCTCACTTCCCGAGATGCTAGGGTACGAAAAGCTCTCGAGCGGGCAGCAGATGAGGAAATCGAGCATCTGGCGTGGACGGAGCGGCGATTGTCTGAACTGGGGGGGCGGAAGAGCCTGCTAAACCCGTTTTGGTATTTGGGCTCGCTAAGTTTTGGCTTGTGTGCGGGTATTGTTGGCGATAAATGGAACCTCGCTTTTCTGGCCGAGACCGAACGGCAGGTTGAGTCTCATCTCGCAGGGCATCTGGAGCGTCTACCTGTCGCGGATGGCCGTTCTCGAGCAATTGTTGAGCAAATGCGTATTGATGAAGCGCAGCACGCCGAAATGGCGATCGAGCATGGCGCGGCCATCTTGCCTGTTGGGGTGCGTCGTGTGATGCGGGCGACCGCCAAAATCATGACTGCTCTGACGTATCGCCTCTAGCGTTTGCTCTGTTCAGACGCCTTCGATGATTTCGAAGTCGTGTGTGATCGCAGCGGTTTCGGCCATCATGATGGATGCCGAGCAATATTTGTCTTTCGACAGTGCGATCGCGCGCTCGACGCTCTCTGGTTTGAGTGCTTTTCCGCGTACCTTGTAGTGAAAGTGTATACGGGTAAATACCTTGGGATCGGCTTCCGCTCGTTCAGCGGTTAGGCTCACTTCGCAACCAGAGACGGCGTGGCGTCCTTTTTTTAAAATCAAGACGATATCAAAGGCGGTACAGCCCCCGGTGCCTGCGAGAAGTAATTCCATGGGGCGAGGGCCCAGGTTGCGCCCGCCTGCCTCAGGGGCGCCATCCATCACTAGGGCGTGCCCGCTGCCTGTTTCTGCGACGAACGACATGCCTGCGTCCGCCCCTGTCCATCTCACCGTACATTCCATGTGTGCAATCTCTCTGTGTTGGAGGTCGGTATTTTATCGGATCGGCTTGAGGCGTGTTTGCAATGAGTTTGAGCGAATTGCTGCATCGCAGCAACTGTGCCATGCTTGTAAAGTGAAGTTGGCTTAACAATAAGTAGTGTTGTTAATTAAATTTTGCAATTAATGATTAAATACAATTATATATGTGTTATAAGAACGTGTAATTGCTCGATATTGATCCGTGTTGTGCGACGCATCAATTTGTCTTGCGTGGTTGGGGTGGGTGGTGCAGAATGGCAACCGTTGCGAATCAGTTTGTTGCGAAACTTGCTGGCTGATTCCAGATTGTCTCCTCCACCCTCCTCCTTTGGTGTGGATTTACGCGGCTCGTTGAGCCGCGTTTTTTTTGATGGTTTGCGACCGTCTTGGGGTTTGAGTGTTGACAGGGGGGCTTTTCCTGTTTAGAATCCTTGGCTTTCTCAAATCTGCGCCCATTTTTCAGGACGGCACACACATGAAAACGTTTTCCGCCAAGCCACATGAGGTGAAGCGCGAGTGGTTTGTGGTAGACGCCACAGACAAGGTGCTCGGCCGCCTCGCTACCGAAATTGCTCGCCGCCTGCGTGGCAAGCACAAGGCTATTTATACCCCGCACGTTGATACCGGCGATTTCATCGTTGTTACCAATGTGGACAAGATCACCGTGACCGGTAACAAAGCTGACGACAAGAAATATTTCCGTCACTCTGGTTATCCCGGCGGTATCTACGAAACCAATTTCAAGAAGATGCAGCAGCGTTTTCCGGGGCGTGCCTTGGAAACGGCCGTTAAGGGCATGCTGCCCAAGGGCCCGCTGGGCTACGCCATGCTCAAAAAGCTGAAATGCTACGCTGGCGACCAGCATCCTCACACCGCCCAGCAGCCGAAAGCGCTGGAAATCTAAGGGGTCATCATGGCTGAAAGTTATTTCTACGGTACCGGTCGTCGCAAGAGCGCTGTGGCTCGCGTTTTCATGAAGCGCGGTTCCGGTGCCATCGTGGTCAATGGCAAACCGATCGATCAATTTTTCTCTCGTGAAACCGGACGCATGATTGTTCGCCAGCCGCTTGAACTGGTTGAGCAACTTAACGGTTTTGACATCAAAGTAAACGTCGCTGGTGGTGGTGAGTCTGGTCAAGCTGGCGCAATCCGCCACGGTATCACTCGTGCCCTGATCGAGTTTGATGCTGCACTGAAGCCGTCGTTGTCGAAGGCTGGCTTTGTTACTCGCGATGCTCGCGAAGTTGAGCGTAAGAAGGTTGGTTTCCACAAGGCGCGCCGCCGCAAGCAATTCTCCAAGCGCTAATATTGCGTTTCTTCGAAAAGCCGCCCAAGGGCGGCTTTTTTGTTGGGGTATGATTCGGGCTTGTGTTTATCGCGCGCATTCAACATCGTTGACGACATGCAAAAGCTGGCTGTCTCACTTAGAATCAAGCGCTTCCGCCGGCGTTTCGGCATTACGGCGCCCAAGGTTGCCGTTCATAGCCATTATCCGTGGCTTATTGGGGCGCTGACTCTCTCCCTTTTGCTCGCCTTGTTGATGCTGGGGGGCTTGCTTTCGAAGGGTGACACGGTATCTGGCGCGGATGTCGATTCACTCAAGACTCAGTTGGCACTTCAGCAGGAAGAACTGAACCTGTTACGGTCAACCGTCGGTACGGGGCAAAATGCAGTCAGTATCGAGCGAGCCGCCCAGCGACAGTTGCTAAGCCGAATTTCGGTCCTGGAGCACGAAAACGTTGCGCTCAAGGAGGATATGCTCATCTTTGAGCGCTTGATCCCTTCACCCGATCGTCGCCCTTCGTTGCGAATCGAGAGCTTTAGGGTCATTGATGACACCGAACTGTCCGGTAATTTCCGCTATCGTATCCTGCTCGCTTATCAGCACACGGCACAAGATCCGGCGGAGTTTCATGGGCAGTATGAAGTCCTGGTCAAGTTCCGTTCGGCTGGAAAAATTGGAGAGAAACTCTTTCCGGAGAAAAAAGACGCCCCGGTTTCTGTGAGGCACTTTTTGAGACGGGAAGGCTTTTTTGACCTACCAACTGGTGCCAAGTTGATCTCCGCGGAGGCGCGCGTCTATCAGGGTGGTACACTCAAGGCGAAGCGATTGGCCGAATGATCCAGTCACATAGGTCGGCATTTTGAGGAGCGTGCATGTTTGGCAAAAAAAGTGACTCAGGCCCGCAGGGGCGAATCGATAGTTTGATTGGCGCAGGAACCTGTATCGAAGGCCAGGTGCGTTTTAGTGGCGGCTTGCGTATCGATGGAGAGGTAAAGGGCAGTGTCGAGGCTGTTGCTGGCGGCGCCTCGACCTTGGTGGTAAGCGATTTGGCCCGAGTTGAAGGGGCTGTCCGCGTCGCTCATCTGGTGTTGAATGGCACTATCGTCGGCCCGGTGGCTGTTACCGAGTCGGTTGAAATGCAACCCAAGGCTCGTATCGTCGGTGATGTAACGTATGCGGCGATCGAGATGCATCAAGGTGCCGTCATTGAGGGGCGACTCGTCCATGAACAGAGTTTGTCAGGGGAACCAAGTTCGCCAGACAAAGACTAACGACCAATTTCCCGAGCCCGCGATGGCGGGCAACTATTAGGAGTAATAAATGACTACTGTTGCAGAAACTGCCGTTCCTTTGGTTTTTACCGATAGTGCGGCTAACAAGGTTAAGGAACTGATCGAAGAGGAAGGCAATGCCGCGCTGAAATTGCGCGTGTTCGTGACAGGTGGCGGCTGTTCCGGCTTTCAGTATGGCTTTACCTTCGATGAAGAGGTTGCTGAAGACGATACGACGATGGAAAAGAATGGCGTTACCTTGTTGATCGACCCGATGAGCTATCAATATCTGGTCGGTGCTGAAATAGATTACAGCGAAGGCCTCGAGGGTTCGCAGTTCGTGATTCGCAATCCGAATGCAACATCGACCTGTGGCTGCGGCTCCTCGTTCTCCGCCTAATACACTTTCTGAATCGCTCTTGTTGCGTTAAAACTAGCAAATGCGGTACTAGGGCCTGTTCACAGTAGCCAGACATAAGCGCAAGCCAGATGAAGGAAAGCATTGAA
>JAKLLI010000032.1 GCA_023150195.1 Azonexus sp. | reverse complement strand
TGAGCAGTGGCGCCTTGCCCGGCGTGCTGCGGGCGGATTTGCTGGCCAGCGGCGAAACCCGGGAGTGCATCCTCCGGCTTGAGGATTTGCAGGGCGGATTCTGGTTGGGCAATGCCTTGCGCGGCATGGTTCACGTGACCCTGCGGTCGACCGGCTGAATCCGGGAAAAACCGCTTAGGCGTTGGCCTTGCGCTGACGTTTTTGCCGATGGAGCAGGAACTGGCTGATCGCGGCACCGGCCAGGGCAAGCAGAAAAAGCTTGCCATTGATTTCCTGATATTCGACCAGCACGGGGCGATCGTTGTCGATGCGGTAGCGCACCGTCGTCTGGAAATTCCAGGCCGCCACCTTGGTTTGCATACCACCGGGCAAGCGCTCCCAGCTGACGCCAATGGTTTCGTGGCTCAATTCGCCTTGGGCTGCGTCCGGTAACAGGCCAAGCAGTCTGCCGTCGGACCGCGCGGCATCCAGTTCGGCAAATGGGACAAGGCAGGCGGTATCGCCCTGGCATTGCACCACCATCGGGAAATCCGGGAGCCATTCGCCGCCTTTTTGCCAGGGCCACAGCATGTACAAGCCCAGCCCCCACAGCCACACGAGCACGCAAAACACCATGAAGGCGCTGAAAATGCCGGTGAAGCGATCGCCTGGATGCGGGGTGGTGGTCATGATGGCTTAGCCTTCCAGACGGGCGAGTTGAGGTTTCAGTTGCGCCAGGGTGGCGGAGAAGTCTGCCACGCGTTGTTTCTCCTGCTCGATCACGGCGGCCGGGGCGCGAGCCACGAAGCCTTCGTTGTTGAGCTTGTTCTGGGCAATGGCGATCTGTTTTTCCAGCTTTTCGATTTCCTTGCCGAGACGGATTTTCTCCGCGGCGACATCGATTTCCACCTTGAGCATCAGGCGGATTTCGCCGACCACGGCGACCGGCGCCATCGCATCTGCCGGCATGTCGTCGACGATCTGGACTTCTGAAAGCTTGGCCAGCGCTTGCAGCACCGGCGCAAACTCGGCAATTTCGGCACCGCCGCCCGCGACCAGCAGCGGCATGCGCTGGGCGGGTGAAAGATTCATTTCGCCACGCAGGTTGCGGCAGGCGTGCGCCAGTGCCTTGAGGCGCTCGACCTTGGCTTCCGAGTCGGTATCGATGCGGGACAGATCTGCTTCCGGGTAGGGCGCCAACATGATCGAGGCATGCGTCTTGCGGCCGGCAATCGGGGCCACGGTTTGCCACAATTCCTCGGTGACGAAGGGGATCAGCGGGTGTGCCAGGCGCAGGACGGCTTCCAGGGTGCGGATTAGCGTCCGGCGGGCGCCGCGCTGCTGGGCTTCGTTGCCGGTCTGAATTTCGACCTTGGCGATTTCCAGATACCAGTCGCAGAACTCGTCCCAGACAAATTTGTAGATGGCTTGGGCGATCAGGTCGAAACGATAGTCGGCAAAGTGCTGGGCGACTTCCTTTTCGACGCGCTGCAACTGGCTGACGATCCAGCGGTCGGCAAACGAGAAGTGCAGGCGGGATTCACCTTCAGGCACGGCGCACGCACCGCCTTGAAGTTGCTGATGGTCAAGGGCCAGATCGTGGCCTTCGACATTCATCAGTACAAAGCGCGTGGCGTTCCACAGCTTGTTGCAGAAATTGCGGTAGCCATCGCAGCGGTTGAGATCGAACTTGATGTCGCGACCCGGAGAGGCGAGGCTGGCGAAGGTGAAGCGCAGGGCGTCGGTGCCGAACGAGGCGATGCCTTCCGGGAATTCCTTCTTCGTCTTCTTGGCGATGCTTTCGGCCTGCTTCGGGTTCATCAGGCCGGTGGTGCGCTTTTCGATCAGCGCTTCCAGGCCGATGCCGTCGATCAGGTCGATCGGGTCGAGCACATTGCCCTTGGACTTGGACATCTTCTGGCCTTCGCCGTCTCGGATCAGGCCATGCACGTACACATGCTTGAACGGAATCTTGCCGGTGATGTGCTTGGTCATCATGACCATGCGCGCGACCCAGAAGAAGATGATGTCGAAGCCGGTGACGAGCACGGTCGACGGCAGATATTGCTGCAAAACCGGATTGGCGGCGTCGAGGGACTCGTCGCCCGTCCAGTCCAGCGTCGAGAAAGGCCACAGGGCGGATGAGTACCAGGTGTCGAGTACGTCTTCATCCCGCTTGAGCGCGCCGGTGTAGCCGGCCTTGTCGGCGGCGGCACGGGCTTCGGCTTCGTTCTGTGCGACGAAAATTTCGCCGTTCTCGCCGTACCAGGCCGGAATCTGGTGGCCCCACCACAGCTGGCGGGAGATGCACCAATCCTGGATGTTGTTCAGCCACTGGTTGTAGGTGTTGACCCAGTTTTCCGGATAGAACTTGATCTCGCCGGAATGCACGACATCCAGCGCCTTTTCGGTGATCGACTTGCCATCGGCACCGGGCTTGGACATGGCGACGAACCACTGGTCGGTGAGCATGGGCTCGATGACGACATTGGTCCGGTCGCCGCGCGGCACCTTGAGTTTGTGCTTGTCGACCTTAATCAGGATGCCTTCGGCTTCAAGATCGGCGACGACCGCCTTGCGCGCATCGAAGCGGTCGAGGCCGCGATATTTTTCCGGCGCGTTGTCGTTGACCTTGGCATCCAGCGTCAGGATGGAAATCATCGGCAGATTGTGACGCTGGCCGACCGCATAGTCGTTGAAATCGTGGGCCGGCGTCACCTTGACGCAGCCGGTGCCGAATTCGAGATCGACGTAGCTGTCGGCAATGATCGGGATTTCGCGCCCGGTCAGCGGCAGCTTCACCGTCTTGCCGATCATGTGCTTGTAGCGCTCGTCCTCGGGGTGAACCATCACGGCGGTGTCGCCCAGCATGGTTTCGGGACGGGTGGTGGCGACGACCAAGCTGTCCGAGCCATCGGCCAGCGGATAGCGGATGTGCCACATGAAGCCGTCTTCTTCTTCCTGCACGACTTCGAGGTCGGATACGGCGGTATTCAGTTTCGGATCCCAGTTGACCAGGCGCTTGCCGCGATAGATCAGGCCTTCGTTATAGAGGCGGACGAAGGTTTCGGTGACGACCTTGTTGAGGCCAGCGTCCATGGTGAAGCGCTCGCGCGTCCAGTCCGGGCTGGTGCCCATGCGGCGCATCTGGCGGGTGATGGTGCCGCCGGAGTATTCCTTCCACTCCCAGACCTTCTCCAGAAACTTCTCTCGGCCGAGGTCGTGGCGGCTGATGCCCTGGGCGTCGAGTTGCCGTTCGACGACGATCTGCGTCGCGATGCCGGCGTGGTCAGTGCCCGGTTGCCACAGGGTGTTGTGTCCCTTCATCCGGTAGTAGCGGGTGAGGGCGTCCATGATGGTCTGGTTGAAGCCGTGCCCCATGTGCAGCGTACCAGTCACGTTGGGCGGCGGCAGCAGGATGCAGAAATTGTCCGTCTTGCTACGGTCAACCCCGGCAGCGAAGTAATTTTGGGATTCCCACTCGGGGTACCAGCGACGTTCGATGTCGGCGGGTTCGAAGGCTTTGGCGAGTTCCATGGACTTGGCGGAAGAAGCGGAAAACCGGCGATTATACCGGAGCGCCGCCCCGCCTTTGCCGTGAACTCAGTCGGTGTCCGGCGTGATCATCATGTCCTGCTCGGCCAGGTAGTCACGGACGGTCGACTCGATGATGCGGGGCATTTCGGCAATCAGGCGTTGCTTGATGCGTTGGGAAAGTTCGCGGATCAGGTGCTCGCGGTCGGCCATGTCAAAGGCCGAAGCGGGCGGCGGTGGCGTTTCGGCAATGGGCGGCGCCATTTCGCGAACGTCAAAGCCTTCCAGACTGGGCGGAATCGACTGGCCTTCCGCATCGATCAGGACAGGAAATTCGTCATCGTCGATGGCATCGGTCAACACCGGAATGTCGCCGAATTCTGAGTGGCCTTGTTTGCGCCGCTGCATCAAGGCGTCTGCGCGGGCGAGTATCGGGCTTGGCATCGTGTTTTCCTAGCGGTCGCCCAGATTGAAGTAGCTGACTTCGCAGCCTTCACTTTTGTAGAAGCGAACCCGTTCGCGTGCTGCCAGGCGATCTTCTTCATCTTGTCCAACGACTTCAACCAGGCTTTGGAAACGCTGATATCCCGGCGGGATGCTGCGTGACAGATTCATCAGGCGTTCGGTTTGGGGGGGCGTGTCCAGTTGTTCTGCAATCTGGATGGGCGTTTCGGCGGCCAGTGGGGAGTCGCTTCGGCAGTGCGGAATGAAACTGAGTTGCGCGCGCGTCCAGAGTGCGCGGTCGACGCTTTCTGCCACGGCTTTTTCCGGCGCGTAGATCAGCAAGGGGCGCCTTTTCGTCCAGGCGCCGCCAATCAGGGCGCAGGCAGCTGCCAGACGATCGGCGGCATCGTAGTAGAAAAAAACCTGGGTCAATCGAGTTTCCCGGCGCGTTGCAGCAGGTAGTGAGCAAGCAAGGGAACCGGTCGCCCTGTGGCGCCCTTGTCCGCGCCGGAGCGGTAGGCGGTGCCGGCGACGTCCAAGTGCGCCCAGTCATACGCTTTCGTGAAGCGCGACAGGAAGCAGGCGGCGGTAATGGCGCCACCCCAGCGCCCACCAATATTGCCCATGTCGGCGAAGCCGCTTTTGAGCAAATCCTGATAATCGTCCCATAGCGGCATGTGCCAGGCGCGGTCCTGCGCGAGTTCGCCCGCATCCAGCAGGTCGCGGGCGAGGTTGTCCTTGTTGGCAAAGAGGCCGCTGGCAATGTGACCCAGCGCGACGACGCAGGCGCCGGTGAGCGTGGCTACGTCAATGACAACATCGGGCGAGAAGCGCTCGGCGTAGGTGAGTGCGTCGCACAGGATGAGGCGGCCTTCCGCATCCGTGTTGAGAATTTCGATGGTCTGGCCCGACATCGAGGTGACGATATCGCCCGGTCGGGTGGCGTTGCCGTCCGGCATGTTCTCGGTGGCGGGAACGAGGACGGTCAGATTGATGGGTAGCTGCATGCGCGCAACGGCCTTCAGGGTGCCGAGCACGCCAGCGGCGCCGCACATGTCAAACTTCATTTCGTCCATGTCGGCGGCGGGCTTCAGGGAGATGCCGCCGGTGTCGAAGGTGACGCCCTTGCCGACCAGCACCACGGGCTTGCTATTCGCCTTGGCGCCACGGTAGTGCAAGACGATGAGTTTGGGCGGTTGAACGGCGCCGCGGGCAACGGCCAGCAGGGAGTGCATGCCTAGCGCTTCCATGTCGGCACGCTCAAGAATGTCGCATTCGAGCTGGAATTCCTGTGCCAGTTGTCGCGCCTGTTCGGCCAAGTAGCTTGGATGGAAAATATTGGGGGGCATATTGCCCAGCGTGCGAGCGATCGCCATGCCTTCGGCGATCGCGATTCCTTGTGCGAGGGCTTCTTCGGCCAGTGCCAGTTCGTTGCGGCGTTCGACGCCGAAGGTGACCTTTTTCAGGCTGCGCCTTGCGGTTGGCTTTTGCGATTTGAAATCATCGAAGCGGTAGCCCGTGTCCAGGGCGATCGTGGCAGCTTGCCGGATTTTCCACGCCAGATCTTTTTTCTTGACGGGCAATTCAGCGAGAAACAGCGACGCGTCTTGAGCGCCCGTATCTGCCAGCGCCTTGAACGTGGCCCGAACGGCAGCAAGATATTCCTTTTCGCGAAATTCTTTTTCCTTGCCTAGGCCAACCAGCAAAATCCGGTCACACAAGGTGCCGGGGACGCTGTGCAGCATCAAGGTTGATCCTGCCTTTCCCTCCATGTCCCCGCGACGCAGGATGTCAGAGATGAAGCCGGAAGAGGCTTTGTCGAGCAATTCGGCGGGCAGGGTCGGCTTTCTGGATTCGAAGATGCCAACCACGACGCAGGCGCTGCGCCGCTTCTCCGGATTACCGCTTTTTATGCTAAATTCCACGCGCTGCTCCTGATCTGGGATGGTTCTGTCGTCAGGGGATTATCCCTGCATCTTTTCGGTTTCGTCAAAGCATGATATTCGAGCGCGCCGCCCGGCGTGAATTCGCCCAGGCTGCCGCTGGCATCAGCGTTGCTCTGCTGGCGATCCTGACCTCCGTACAGTTGATTCGCCTGCTCAAGGATGCGGTGGGCGGGTCGATTGCCGCCGATGGCGTGGTGGTGCTGTTAGGGTTCGCGGTGCTCAAGGTTTTGCCCATGCTCTTGACCTTGACGCTGTTCGTGTCCGTGTTGCTCTGCATGTCCCGAATGTATCGGGACTCCGAGGTGGTCGTCTGGATGTCCAGTGGCTTGCCGTTGACCGCATGGATTCATCCTGTCATGCGCTTTGCCCTGCCTGTGGCACTGGTTGTGGGGTTGTTGTCGGTGGTGCTTGCGCCTTGGGCAACCAAGGCGCAAGCCGATTATCGCCTGCTGTTGGCATCGCGCTCCGAGCTTTCTCGGGTGGCGCCTGGCGTCTTCCAGGAAATTCGGCGAGGACGCCAGGTCGTGTTTGTCGAAGAGGTATCGGATGCTTCGGGGCGGGTTGGAAATGTGTTTGTGGCAACAGTGCAGGACGGCAAACTGGGTGTTGTGATGTCCGATGCCGGTTATCAGGAAGCTGGCGTCGACGGCGAGCGATTCGTTGTGTTGGAAAAAGGTCGGCGCTACGAAGTGGAGCCCGGTAGTGTCGAATTCAAGGTCATGACCTTTGATCGTTATAAGGTGCGCGCCAAGGCGGGCGCGATTCACACCGGGGATCGGTCGTCTGCCAATCGTATGCCACTCTTTGATCTGCTGGATGAAACCAGTGGCGAGGCTCGAGGCGAGTTGCTGTGGCGTTTGGCGATGCCCATTTCTGCGCTGGTATTGGCGTTGCTCGCGATTCCTCTGTCTTACGTCAATCCGCGGGCGGGGCGCTCGGCGAATATGTTGATTGCCGTACTGGTCTATGCGGTCTATAGCAATCTGATTACGGTGGTTCAGGCTTGGGTGGTGAATGGCAAATTGCCTTTTGTGATCGGGGTATGGCTGCCGCATTTGCTGATGCTGGTGCCCATGCTGATTCTGTTTCGCCAGCGTGTCGCGCTTGGCCGTATGCGGTGGTTCGGCTGATGCTCCGTTCCCGATTCCTGTATCAACGGTATTTGCAGCGCGAGGTGCTGGGCGCGATCGGCATTGTGCTGTTCGCGTTTCTGGCGCTCTTCAGTTTCTTTGATCTGATCGACGAATTGCGTCATGTTGGCAAGGCAGATTACGGCTTGCTCAAAGCCGTTTCCGTGGTGTTGTTTGGCTTGCCCGGACTGCTTTATGAATTGATACCGATTGCCTGTTTGATCGGTGCGCTGTATGCCCTCTCCAACTTGGCGAGGCACTCGGAAATTACGGTGTTGCGTGCTTCCGGCCTGACAACGGGGCAATTACTCCTGGGTTTGCTCAAGTTGGCCAGTTGGCTTGCGCTGCTGACCTTTCTTCTGGGTGAATTGGTGGTGCCATACACGGACCGCCAGGCGCAGGATGTCAAGGCGTTTGCCTTGAATAAAGTTGTTGCCAAGCAGGTTTATTTGAGCGGCTTTTGGGTCAAGGACGGGAAAAGCTTCGTCAATATCCGGAATGTGACCAGCGAAACCTCGGTGGAGGGCATACGAATCTACCGGTTTGATGAGGGCAATGCGTTGGACTATGTGCTGGATGCAGAGCGTGCTGAATTTGAGCAGGGCTTGGGGTGGCGCATGCATGGGATTTCGCAGACGACGCTGGCTCAGGATGTGGCCACGATCAGTCACCGCGACGATGAGGTCTGGCGTACCTCGGTGACGCCAGAGTTGCTGGCTTTGCTGATGGTGTCGCCGGAGCGGATGACGCTGCCCAATCTGGTCGAGTACACCGGGCATCTTGCCGACAATCGCCAGAGCACAGGGCGCTACGAAATCGCCCTGTGGAAGAAGATCATCTATCCCCTGTCTGCCTTGGTCATGGTGACCTTGGCCTTGCCATTCGGTTATTCCCACAACCGGATGGGCGGTGCCAGCCTGAAACTCTTCACCGGCGTCATGCTCGGCATCGGTTTTTATGCGCTGAACGGCCTGTTTTCCAACCTGGGTGTCTTGAATGCCTGGGCGCCCTTCGTGACGGCGGTGGCGCCTTCAGCGATTTTCCTGCTGGCTGCCGGCGTCCTTTTGTGGTGGGCTGAGCGGCGCTGAGCTTGTGTCCATGACCAGTCGGGTGCCGGCAATCCGGTCATGCAGAAACTGTTTTTCCTTGTCCACCAGCGCCCAAAGGATGCCCGCACCGAACAGCAGGGTGCTGGGCCAGGCGGCCAAGTAGCGCAGCACCGCCTGCAATGGTCGGGGCGGGCTGCCGCTTGCGTCGACGAGTCGCATTTTCCAGGTCTTCATGGGCAGGGTTTGTCCGCCATGCAACCAGAACCAGACGAAGTAAATCATCAGCGTCAGGAACAGGTGAATCCAGAGCAGTTTGCCACTGATGGTGAAGCCGAACCCGGACAAGACAATCTGCGGGAAGAGAAAGCCGGAAAGCAGAATGGCAAATACCACCAGGCTCTCGTAAAGCATGGCCGACAGCCGACGACCCAAGCCGGGTGTGACAAGGTTTTCCGGGGGGCGGTGCGTGAAATTCTGAGGCATTGTGATGGCGATTGTCTGATGTGAAAGGCGCTGACCCATGGGGCCTTAGAGTGCTGTTGCAATAGGGAGATAGGTGTTGGAAACCTTGACCGCTCACGCGGGAGTCGATAAGGTTACGCCCTTTTAGGCGAAAGCTTTTTTGGGCTAGAGAATGATGATCAGCGGTGCGGAAATTGTAATCAGGTGCCTGCAGGAAGAAAAGGTCGATTGTGTGTTCGGTTATCCTGGAGGATCCGTGCTGCACATTTACGATGCGCTTTTCAAGCAGGACGACGTCAAGCACATTCTGGTTCGCCATGAACAGGCTGCGGTTCATGCGGCAGATGCCTATTCGCGTTCTTCACAGCGTGTGGGCGTGGCCTTGGTGACTTCGGGTCCCGGCGTGACGAATACCGTGACCGGTATTGCGACCGCTTACATGGATTCCATTCCCATGGTCGTGTTGACCGGACAGGTGCCGACGCAATACATCGGTCAGGATGCTTTCCAGGAGTGCGATACGGTCGGGATTACCCGTCCTTGCGTCAAGCACAACTTCCTCGTCAAGGATGTCAAGGATCTGGCGCTGACGATCAAAAAGGCTTTCCATATCGCGTCGACCGGGCGTCCTGGTCCGGTGGTGGTCGATATTCCCAAGGACATTACCGCGCAGATGTGCGAGTTCGAGTATCCGAAGACGATTCAGATGCGCTCGTACAATCCGGTGGTCAAGGGCCATCTCGGACAGATCAAGAAGGCTGTCCAGATGCTCCAGGAAGCCAAGCGCCCGATCATCTACACGGGTGGTGGCGTGATTCTCTCCGATGCCGCCGACAAGCTGACCCAACTTGCGCGCCAACTGAATTTTCCGGTGACCAACACCCTGATGGGCCTGGGCGGCTATCCGGCGACCGACCCGCAGTTTGTCGGCATGCTGGGCATGCACGGTACCTTTGAAGCCAACAATGCGATGCACTACGCCGATGTGATTCTGGCGATCGGGGCGCGTTTTGATGATCGCGTGATCGGTAATCCCGAACATTTTGGTGGTGAAAAGCGCCGTGTGATTCACATCGATATCGATCCGTCTTCCATTTCGAAGCGAGTCAAGGTGGATGTGCCCATCGTCGGCAACGTTGCCGATGTGATTGACGAAATGCTGAAGTTGATGGACAGCGGCTTCAAGCCGGATCCGGAAGTCGCTGACTGGTGGAAGCAGATTGATGACTGGCGTGGCCGCAAGTCGCTGGCTTATCGTCAATCGAATCACATCATGCCGCAGTTCGTGGTGGAAAAACTGTACGAAGTGACCGGTGGTGATGCCTTCGTTACCTCGGATGTTGGGCAGCACCAGATGTTTGCCGCCCAATACTACAAGTTTGACAAGCCGCGTCGCTGGATCAATTCCGGCGGCTTGGGCACCATGGGTGTCGGCTTGCCGTATGGCATGGGTGTGCTGATGGCCAACCCGGATGCGCAGGTGGCCTGTGTGACCGGTGAGGGCTCCATCCAGATGTGTATCCAGGAAATGTCGACCTGCAAGCAATATGGCCTGCCGGTGAAGATCATCAACCTGAACAACGGCATGCTTGGCATGGTCCGTCAGTGGCAGGAAATGTTCTATTCCAAGCGCTACTCGCAGTCCTATGTCACTTCGCTCCCCGATTTCGTCAAGCTGGCCGAAGCCTATGGCCATGTCGGCATGCGCATCGAGAAGCCAGAGGACGTGGAGCCGGCGTTGCGCAAGGCCTTCACCGAGCACAAGGATGATTTGGTTTTCATGGACTTCATCATTGATCCGGGCGCGAATGTTTTCCCGATGGTTGCCGCAGGTAAAGGGCTGACCGAAATGATCCTCGCTGAAGACATCTGAGCGGGTAAGGAATCGAAAAATGCGACACATCATTTCCATTCTGATTGAAAACGAAGCGGGTGCCCTTTCCCGTGTGGCGGGCCTGTTTTCTGCCCGGGGTTACAACATTGAATCGCTGACCGTGGCCCCGACGGAAGATCCGTCGCTTTCACGCATGACGATCTTGACCCGCGGTTCCGATGAGGTCCTTGAGCAGATCACCAAGCAGCTCAACAAGCTGGTTGATGTGGTGAAGGTGGTTGACCTGTCTGAAGCCGCCCATGTCGAGCGTGAGTTAATGTTGATCAAGGTGCGCGCTACCGGCAAGGACCGCGAAGAAATGAAGCGGATGTCGGATATTTTCCGAGGCCGCATCATCGATGTCACGGAATCCACCTATGTGATCGAGTTGACCGGATCCAGTGCCAAACTGGATTCCTTCATTGCCGGCCTGGATGCGGGACTGATTCTCGAAACGGTTCGTACCGGCGTCTGCGGCATTGGCCGCGGCGACCGTATTCTTAAAGTCTAACTATCTGTTTATAAAGAGGATTGCATGAAAGTTTATTACGACAAGGACGCTGATCTCTCCCTCATCAAGGGCAAGAACGTCACCATCGTGGGTTATGGTTCTCAAGGTCACGCGCATGCGCAAAACCTGCGTGATTCTGGCGTGAATGTCACCGTCGGTCTGCGCAAGAGCGGTGCTTCCTGGGCCAAGGCCGAAGGCGCTGGCCTGAAGGTCGCCGAAGTGGCCGAAGCGGTTGCTGCTGCTGATCTGGTCATGATCCTGCTGCCGGACGAAAACATTCCCGAGGTTTACAAGAACGACGTCGAGCCGAACATCAAGCAAGGTGCAACCCTGGCCTTCGCGCACGGCTTCAACGTGCATTACAACCAGGTTGTGCCGCGTGCTGACCTCGACGTGATCATGGTCGCGCCTAAGGGTCCGGGCCACACCGTGCGTTCCGAGTACCTGAAGGGTGGCGGCGTGCCGTCCCTGATCGCGATTTATCAGGACAAGTCCGGCAAGGCCAAGGACATTGCGCTTTCCTACGCCGCGGCTAACGGTGGTACCAAGGGTGGCGTCATCGAAACCAATTTCCGCGAAGAAACCGAAACCGACCTGTT
>JAKLLI010000031.1:22188-25094 GCA_023150195.1 Azonexus sp. | reverse complement strand
CCCGAGTTCCGCAGCTAATCTGCCAAGTGACTGATTTTATTATGGGCGGTTTTAAAACGCTCCACTACAAGAGAGACATTTGCTGCGTGGCGATAGGTTTCCTGACACCGAGCGCGTGAAATACGCTGGCTTGCTCGGTGGTGATGGTTGAGATGCCTTCGACGGGTTGATTGCCGTCCAGTTGGATGCGGTGACGCTGAATTCTGCGCAGACTTTCGAGCGCTCGCTCGGGTGAAAGTGTGTTGTTGGCGCTTTTCAGTTTGAGCCGCATGATGCGATAGAGAATCAGCGCCATGAAGCAGATGGCTGCATGCGCCTTGATGCGTTTCGGCAGACGGTGAAATACCGGGCCGATCTCGATTTCTGACTTCAGCACCCGGAAACCACGTTCGATATCGGCGAGCAACTTGTAACGGTCGACCACGCCCTGAGGCGACAAATCCGGCGTATTGGTCACCAGCAGCAATTTGCCGTCCATCAGTTCGGCCAATGCCAGTGCATCGTGGTCGATCTCGTAGGCAAAAAGCTCATTCTTCAGATCGACCCGAATGATGTTGGCCAGATGGGCCTCTTTGACCGCGTGATACAGCCGCGCTTTGGCGCCGCTGTCGGAGAGTTTTTTACCACGGACTTTGACGCCGGCATCCTGAGCATCAAGCTTGCCGACCCAAGTGCTCGCCTGCCTTTCCAGCGTTTCAATGCGCTCCCGACGCAAGGCTTGAGCCTCTTGCGCGACTTCTGGATTGTGCGCAACGACCAGACGCAAATTGCGCCACGGCAATTCGCCGACGATTTCTTGTGTCGCTTCCGCGCATTGCGCCTGGAAGGCACCCAGCAGATCGGCAAACTCGCTGTACCGCCGTCCCGGCACAGCCAGTACGAACTCCAGCAACTCACCACTTGCCAGGCGGATTTCCGACAAAGCATCTAGGTTGTCCAGCGACAGCAGCCCCCGATCAGCGACCAGCACCACCCGGCGAATCGAAGGAAAGCGCTCAAGTACCGTCTTCAAGGTCGGCAACAGGGTCGGTGATTCCGCCGTGTTGCCGGCAAACACCTCGTGGTAAATCGGCAGGCCATCCGCGGTTTGCACCACGCCGAGCATCACCTGACGGGCAATCACCCCTTCCTTGGCCATGCCATATTGGCGGACATCGCCGGCCTGAACGGAGCCGCCATCGGTGCGAATCGTCGTCATGTCGTAAAACACCACCGACAGTTCATGGTCGATCAAGGGACGCAGCAACTTGGCGACCACGGTCTCGACGGCCGGCTGCTGATCGACCAGCGCATCCATGGCGCGCAACAAATGATCGTGCGTGATGCTTTCAGCCTCCAGCCCTGGGAAGGCGACCGTTTGTAGCCAGCGCAGCGTCCCCAATTTCGATTCGGGATCGCACAGTCGGTTGAACACCATCACCCGAATCAACGCTTCGACATCCATCTGGTGGCGCGTCTTGCCAAACGTACGGGCCAGTTCGGAGAAACCCAGCGTCGCCCACAACTCTTGCAGCGCCCATAGATCGCCCAATGCCCGGGCGGATTCAAACGTTACGCTCGGCGGCGTGACGCGACCGGGCATTTCTCGTCCGGTCACCTTCATCAATCCACCGATGACCGAATCGAGCGCCCCATCCATCTGGTCAAGCCGACCGAGTGTGGCAATCGTGCGCTGCTTTACCTTGCCTTCGTCGTCCCGAAAAGACTCGACAAGTTGGACGTAGCGACGCGGACCGGCGGATTATTTTAAATAAAGGACAAAACAATTAACACGTGCCACTACAACGGCTTTTCGGTCTCGAGCCCCAAGTTCTTGATTCCATTGAGTGGCCGTGGCAAAAAACCGCGATTTTTAGCTCTGAACTGCGGAACTCGGGAGGTCTACGCAGGCCGGCAGGCGATGGCACGGCGCTTGCACAAAGGCTCCCCATAACAGCCCTCAGGGCGAATTGGAGTGAGACGACATGAATTTCCCGATGACGGTGGCCGCCATTGCGCTGGCCGCCCTGATGTCCCCTGCCGACGCAGCGGCCCTCAAGGAAAGCGGTGATCCGCTGGCCTCTGCGCGCTGGGGCGACATGCATCAGACGGTGCTGGCCGGTGCGCCGGTACTCTTCGATCCGCGGGTCAAGGTGGTTGCGCCGTCGATTGCCGAAAGCCCGATGCAGGTCCCGGTGACCATCGATGCCAGCGAGTTGTCGGGGGTCAGGGAAGTGGTGGTCTTCGCCGACTTCAACCCGATTGTGGAGGTGCTGCGCTTTTTTCCTGAGGCTGCGCCCGCCTATCTGGGTTTTCGCATCAAGCTCCAGCAATCCAGTCCCGTGCGGGCCGCGGTGCGCACCGCCGACGGCATCTGGTATGTCGGGGGCAGCTGGGTGAATACCACGGGTGGTGGCTGCACGGCGCCGGCGGCTGGCAAGGCGGCGCCCGACTGGGCGCGTACGCTCAACACGGTCAGCGGCCGCCAGTGGAACGAAGGCCCGAATAAAGGGCGGCTGCGGCTGCGTATCCTGCATCCCATGGATACCGGCCTGGTCGCCGGCACGCCCGCTTTTCATCTGGAGGAAATCCGCTTCACCGACGCCGACGGCACCGCCCTGATGCGCGTGCAGACCTACGAGCCGGTCGCGGAAAACCCGGTATTTACGCTCAATCGCGGTGAAGGTAGTGCGCCGGTCGAGGTCAGCGGCCGGGACAACAATGGCAACACCTTTCACAGCCGGATTACGCCATGAAACGCGGGCTGGTCATTCTCCTGGCTCTGATGGCGGCGGCGGTCATCGCAGACAGCTTCGATTACCACTTGCAGGCCAGGACGCTCGCACCCGGCGTTCACGCCTTTATTGGCAAGACCGAGGACTTTGATCCGGTCAACGGCGGCAATATCGTCAATACCGGTGTTATCG
>JAKLLI010000031.1:10327-22116 GCA_023150195.1 Azonexus sp. | reverse complement strand
AGCGGTCCCTCGCTGCGCTACGGGCGGCAGGTCCGGGCGGCCATGGGCCAGCGGCCGGTGGCGCTGGTGATCAATACGCATCTGCACCCCGACCACATGCTGGGCAATCTGGCTTATGCCGACGTCGCCATCGGCGCCCTGCCGGCAACGACCGAAGCGATTGCCAGCGAAGGCAATGCCTTTGCCGAAAACCTCTATCGCCTGAGCGGGGACTGGATGCAGGGCACCGAGGTCAAGGTGCCCAATCGCACCCTGGCGGACGGTGAACTGCGTATCGCCGGGCGCCGCTTGCAACTGCTCGCGCTGGCGGGCCACAGTGGCGCGGACCTCGCGGTGTATGACCCGCAAAGCGGTGTGCTCTTTGCCGGGGATCTGGTGTTCAACGGTCGGGCGCCGACCACGCCGCATGCCGACATTCCCCGCTGGCTGGCCGCGCTGGATCAACTGGAAGCGCTGACCCGCCAGCCCGGGTTCACCGTCCTGCTGCCCGGACACGGCGAACCGGCTCGGGATGCCGCACCCATCCGCCAGACGCGCGCCTGGCTGCTGTGGTTGCAAGGCCGTATTCAGGCGGCGGCCCGTGACGGGCTGGACATGAACGAAACCATGGCGCAGCCACTGCCCGCCGAGTTTGCCGCCCTGCCGATGGCGGCGACCGAATACCGGCGCTCGGTCGGGCATCTCTTCCCGGCGGCGGAGGCGGAGGTGTTGGCGCATGGGCATTGAGCTTCACCGTCGTCCGGTCAACCGGCGATTTTTCGTGATTTTGGCGCTCTCGCTGCTGCTGCATGGCTCGCTGCTGCTCTGGCAGATGACAGCGCGCAAGCAAGCCCCGGTATTGCCCACCCTGATCGCCACGTTGCGGCTCACTGCGGTGAGTGCCCCACACGAACCGCTGCGCGCGGCCACCGTGACCCCGGTCACGCGGACGGTGCCGGCGGTTCCACCGAAGGTGCGGCCGTCGTCTGCGCGCCCCGTGGTTGCTCCGCCACGGGAACGGATCACGACGGCCGCGCCGACCCCGGAGACGGTATTGGCGACCCCGCCAGCCATCCCGGTTGCGGTGGCACCCGTTGCGCCGCCGGCCCCGGCTGCCATGCCAACGGCGGTGGCCTCGGCTTCACCTGCGGCTTCACCCGCCGCACCCGCGGCAGAGGCCGCGAACCAGCGCGATCTGCTGGCGGCCTACCGTCGTCAATTGGGCGAATTGTTCTCGCGTCACCAAACCTATCCCAGGATCGCCGCGCTTCGCGGCTGGGAGGGCGAAGTGCGCGTGCGCTTGAAGGTGGCGCGCAAGGGCAGCCTGATCGGCATTCAGCTGGATCGCTCCAGCGGTTTCGATGTGCTCGACCGGCATGCGCTGGCGATGCTGGGCGATCTGCCCGGTCTCCCCGCCTTGCCTGAAGGGCTTTCCAGTGACGAACTGCAACTCGTCGTTCCCATTTCCTACAAACTCAATAAAACAACATGAAGAGACGCTCCCCCTCATTGATCGCGCTCGCCTTGAGCGCCTTGTTCTCCAACAGCTGGGCAGCTGATGCTGCCATCGTGGCGGATACCGTGGAAGTGGTCGGCTCGACGCCGATGGCCGGTATCGGCGTACCCCGACTGCATCTGCCGGCCAACGTGCAATCCATCGACGACCGCGCGCTGGAGGATATCGAAAGCCTCAACATGGCGGAACAGATGGCGCGGCGCATCGGTTCGGTCACGGTCAATGAAGTGCAGGGCAATCCCTATCAGGCCGATGTGAACTATCGTGGCTTCACCGCCTCACCGCTGCTGGGCGTGGCACAGGGCTTGTCGGTGTATGTGGACGGGGTGCGCGTCAATGAACCCTTCGGTGACACGGTCAACTGGGATTTGATCCCGAATACCGCGATTGCGGCGGTCGACCTGATTCCCGGCTCGAATCCGGCCTTTGGCCTGAACACGCTGGGCGGCGCGTTGGCGATGCGGACCAAGAGTGGTTTCTCGCATCCGGGCGGCAAGCTCGAGCTGTCCGGCGGCAGTTTTGCGCGCCACAAGACGGAATTTGAATACGGGGCCAACAACGGCACCCTGGGGGCCTACGTGGCCGGCGACTGGTTCCGCGAGGATGGCTGGCGGGACTATTCACCCTCCGACGTCAAGCAGTTGTTCGGCAAATTGTCCTTCCGCAATGCGTCGACCGAAGCGGATCTGACGCTGAGTGCCGTGCGCAGTTCGCTGGTTGGCAATGGGCTGGTGCCGCAGTCGCTGCTTGCCCAGCGTAACGAGAACATCTTTACTCACCCCGATCAGACGCGGAACACCTCGAACCAGATCGCGTTCAATGGCAAGCACTGGCTCAGCGATAACAGCAACCTGTCGGCCAGCCTCTACCACCGCACGACGACCACGCGCACGCTCAACGGTGACATGAACGACGAGTTCGAGGACGATCCGACACAGGAAACCGGGGCATTGAATCGCACGCGCACCCGGCAGCAAAGCAGCGGGCTCGGGCTGCAGTGGAACCTGAGTACGGCCCGACATCAGCTGGCGCTCGGCGCCTCCTACGACCATGCCCGGGTCAAATTCCTGCAAACCGAGCAGCAGGGCGATATTGACGGCACACGCGGGGTTTCCAACCTGCAGGCGGAAACCGAAGAAAACCGGCTGCGCGGCACGACCACCACGGCCAGTCTTTATCTGACCGATACCATCGAACTGACCCGCGACCTGCATCTGACCGCTTCGGCCCGCTACAACCGCAGCCACGTGATCACGGTGGACGAACTGAATCCGGTGGCGCCGAATCTGGACGGCAATCACCATTACAACAAGCTGAATCCCGCCTTGGGCCTCTCTTGGCAAGTACTGCCCCGTCTCAATGCCTATGGTGGGTTCAGCCAGGGGACGCGGATTCCGACACCGATCGAGCTGGGCTGTGCCGACCCCGCCAATCCCTGTTCCCTGCCTAACTCCATGGCCGCCGATCCGTATCTGAAGCAGGTCGTATCGCGCACCCTGGAGGCCGGCTTGCGCGGTGATCTGGGGCGTTCGCTGCAATGGCATGCCGGGGTTTATCGCACGCTGAATACGGATGACATCCTCTTTATCGGCACCTCGACCAGTGCCGGCTACTTCACCAATTATGGCAAAACGCAACGTCAGGGGCTGGAACTGGGGCTGAAGGGCGCCGCCGGTCGCGTGGATTGGCATGTCGATTACAGTTGGCTGAAGGCGACCTTCGGCTCGGATGCCTGTCTTCTCGCCGAAAACAACAGTACACGAGGCAGCTCGGCGGCGTGTACGGCTGGCGGGCAGGACGACGAGATTCTCGTTCAGCAGGGCAATCGCATCCCCGGTCTACCCGAGCACAGCGTCAAAATCGGGCTGGCCTGGCGAGCCAATGACTGGCTGAAGCTGGGCGGCGATATTCAGGCCTTCTCCAGCCAGTACGCGCGTGGCAACGAAAACAATCAGCATCAAGCTGGCACGGTGACCGATGTCTACGGCAATACCCGCACATTTACCGGGCCGGGCAAGATCGACGGCTACGCCATCCTCAATCTGAACGCCGAGGCCGATCTGGGCGCGGGCTGGCAGTTGTTCGCCAAGGTGAATAACGTGTTTGACAAGCGCTATGCCAGTGCGGCGGCGCTGGCCGAGAACCCGTTTGTTGCTGCAGGCAGCGGGTTCGAGAACGATTCGGATAAATGGCGCCGTGAAACCTTCGTCGCGCCCGGCGCGCCGCGTGCCGCCTGGCTGGGCGTGCGCTACGTGTTTGGCGGTAAGTGATGCGACAACTCAGCCTGCACACCCGTGTCAGCCTGGTATTGACGGCCGTTGCCGCCAGCCTGCTGCTGGTGCTGGCCGGGCTCTGGTTGCGCAGCAGCGAAACGGCGATTCACGAAGAGGTGGAAGCGGCCACGCGGGTTTCCTCGCAGATGCTGGGACTGCTGGTTCGGGAGGTGAAGAGCAGTGCCGAACTGGTGGACGCGGTGCAGCCGCTGGGCCGCATCCGCTCGCACGAACTGTGGGTCAGCGATGCGGCGGGTACCGTGCTTTATCACTCGCCGGCCTCGGTTTACAAGCAGGGACGGCAGGCGCCGGCTTGGTTTTCGGCTGCGCTGGCACCGGCGTTTGCCCCGCGCATGCTGGCGGTGGGGGGCGCGCACCTGGTGTTGCAGCCCGATCCCTCGCGGGCGGTGCTGGATGCCTGGGACGAAGCCTTGCGGGTAACCGGCTGGGCACTGGTCTTTCTGGGGGTGCTCTTCCTGGCGGCGCGTCGGGCGCTGGCCGTGGCCTTACGGCCGCTGGACAGCGTCATGGCGGCGCTGGAAAAAACAGGGCGCGGGCGTTTTGATGTGCGCCTGCCGGTGTTTGCGACGCCGGAACTGGCCAGTGTGTCGCGGGCCTTCAACGGCATGGCGGATCGCTTGCGTGCTGCGGTCGACGACAACGTCAGGCTGGAAACCGAGCACGAACTGGCGGCCTGCATCCAATCGCGGCTGGAAAACGAACGGCAGGAAATCGCCCGCGAACTTCACGACGAGCTGGCGCAAGGGGTGACCGCCGTGCGGGCCCTGGCCGGTGCGATCGTTCAGCGCAGCAGTGAGCGTCCGGAAATCCATGGGTCGGCGCAGGCCATCGTGGCGGTCACCGGGGAAATGCAGGCCGGGGTGCGCAACATCCTGCATCGCTTGCGGCCCTTGGCGGACGCGGCCTCCCTGCCTGAGTGGCTGGATACCTGGGCCTTGCGGCATCCGCAAATTACCCTCGTTCGCGCGTTGACCGCAAATCTCGATCAATTGCCTGGCAGCGTGGGACAGACCGTGGTGCGTCTGGTTCAAGAGGGGCTCACGAATGTGTTGCGCCATGCCCGGGCCAGCCGGGTGGAGGTGTGCATCACTGAAGATGCTGGTGGTCTGCATGTGCGGGTGAGCGACGATGGTCGCGGGCCGGGCGGGTCGACCGCGGTGGGTTGCGGGCTGGGATTGAACGGCATGCGCGAACGGGTCGCGCTGCTTGGTGGAACACTGAAGGTGGCTGCCGCTCCGGCGGGCGGCTTTTCACTGGATGCTTGTCTGCCGAACGTCAAGGAGTGGGTGCAATGACAACACGTTTGAAGGGCCTTCGGGTGTTGCTTGCCGACGACCATGCGATGGTCCGGCTGGGCTTTCGTTTGTTGCTGACTGGCGAAGGTGCCGAGGTGGTGGCGGAGGCCGACAGCGGCGAAGCGGCAATCCGGCTGTTTGCCGAGTGGCAACCAGATCTGCTGGTGATGGATGTGTCCATGCCCGGCATGGGCGGGCTGGCGGCACTGGAGCGCTTGCTGGCCTGGTCGCCGAAAGCCCGGGTCCTGATGCTCTCGGCGCATCACGACGAGATCGTGCCGGTGCGCGCACTCAAGCTGGGCGCCAGTGGCTATCTGTGCAAGCAGGCCAGCCCGGAGGAGTTTTTGCGGGCCGTGGCGACGGTGGGCGTGGGGGCGCGTTATCTTGATCCGGCCCTGGCGCAGCAAGTCGCGCTGGCCCAATTGAGTGGCTCGGCGTCGCCAGTGGATTGCCTGACCGAAAAGGAACTGGCGGTCTTTCTCAAATTGGCGGCTGGTCTGTCGGTCAACGAGGTGGCGGCGGATTTTTCGCTCAGTCCATCGACGGTGGGCACCCACCTGTATCACATCAAGCAGAAACTCAATGTGCAGAATGCGGCGGAGCTGACGCTGGTGGCCTTGCGCAACGGGCTGCTGGAGGCCTGACGCCCGTCTCATGATTTTCATGAGGCCTCTTTGGCGAATGGCCGGAGGCGCCAAACCAGGGGGGCGAGAATAATCGAGAGCATACCAACAAATACGCTGGAGACTCCCCATGCATTATCGAATGACCCCTTTGGCCGCGCTGCTGGCGCTCGCATTCCCCGGTTTTGCTGCCGCCGATTCGGCCATCGCGCTCGACACCGTTGTGGTCAGTGGCAGCCGGATTGAACACAGCAGTTTTGATTTGCCGGCGGCGGTCGACGTCGTCGATGCGGAAAAAATCGGCGAAGCGCAGGCGCGTGTAAATGCGTCCGAAGCCCTGGTGGCCGTGCCCGGCGTCAATGTGCAGAACCGCCAGAATTACGCGCAGGATCTGCAGATTTCTACCCGCGGGTTTGGTGCCCGTTCGGCCTTTGGCGTGCGCGGGATTCGCCTGATCGCCGATGGCATTCCCGCATCCATGCCCGATGGTCAGGGGCAGGCGGCCACCTTCAATCTGGATCGCGCCGAGCGCATTGAAGTCATGCGCGGTCCCTTGTCCTCGATTTATGGCAACCATGCCGGCGGTGTGATTCAATTATTCACACCGGAAGGCAAGGGTCGACCCAGTGTGGAGGGCAATTTCTCCGCTGGCAGCTACGGGAGCTGGAAGGCTGACCTGAGTGCGCAGGGCGAAAGCGGTGGCGTGAGCTACCTGATCGATGCTTCGCGCTTTTCTACGGATGGTTATCGCGAACACAGCGCCGCGACGCGCGATCAGGCGATGGCCAAGCTGGTCTTTCACCCGGTGGAAGATGGCAAGCTGACCTTGATCGCCAATACCTTCAAGCAAGACGCGCAGGACCCGCAGGGCCTGAACTGGGCGGATTACCAAAGCAATCCCTCCGGCGTGGCCGCACCGGCGCTGAGCTACAACACGCGCAAATACATCGAGCATACGCAGGGCGGCTTGAACTACGAGCACCGCCTGGGTGATCACCTGTTGCAGCTGTCCGTCTATGCGGGTCAGCGGACGACGACCCAATATCAGTCGATTCCTGCCGGTCCACAGGCGAATCCGCGCCATTCTGGCGGCGTGATCGATTTTGACCGCGATTTTGGTGGCCTCTCGGGGCGCTGGATTGGCCGCTTTGATGTGGCTGGAGGGCGCCTGACCACCACGGTGGGCGCGGATTATGAGCAATCGCAAGACGATCGTCGCGGCTACGAAAACTTCATCGGCGCCACGCTGGGGGTGATGGGTAACCTGCGGCGCAAGGAAACGGATACCGTCAGCAGTTTCGATCAGTATGCACAAGCCGAGTGGCAGGGCGAACGCTGGACCTTCACCGGTGGCCTGCGCCACAGCCAGTTGCGCTTCAAGGTCAAGGACGATTACCTGAGCAATGGCGACGACAGCGGCAATGTCAGCTACGACAAGACCACGCCGATGGGGGCGGTGATGTATCGCCTCAGCGACAGCGTTAACCTGTACGCCAGTGCTGCGCGCGGTTTTGAAGCGCCGACCTTCAACGAAATGTTCTATTCCAGCGGTGGCGGCGCCTTCAATTTTTCCTTGAAGCCCTCCAACAGCACGCACTATGAAGGCGGGGTGAAAGCCATGCTGGGCGATAGCAGCCGCCTTGATCTCTCTGTCTTCCAGATCAAGACGGACAACGAAATGGTCGTGCTTTCCAGCCTGGGTGGCCGGACCACGTACCAGAATGCCGGTCCGACCACACGCCGTGGTGCGGAACTCGCGGTCGACAGCCGCTGGCAGCACAATTTCAGCAGCCGCGTCGCCTATACCTTGCTGGATGCCCGTTATGACGAAGCCTTCACCGCCGGGGCTGCGACGGTCAATGCCGGTAACCGCTTGCCTGGGATCGCCAAGCAAATGCTGTATGGCGAACTGGCCTGGAAGCATCCGGCCAGCGGCTTCCATGCCGGCATTGAAGGCATCGCCCGCAGCAAGGTCATGGTGGAAGATACCAACACGGCGCAGGCCGCACCGGGCTACGCCATCGCTAACCTGCGCATGGGCATCGAGCGTCCGATTGGACAGACCACGCTGGGTGGATTTTTCCGCCTGAACAACCTCTTCGACCGCCAATATGTGGGGTCGGTGATTGTGGGCGAAGGCAACGCCCGGTATTACGAGTCAGCACCCGGTCGCAACTGGTTGGCAGGCGTGACGGTGAAGCACAGTTTCTGATCCCGATTTTCCTTTCCCTGACAACCCGGCGACCCGCCGGGTTTTTTTGTTAACCCGCGAAGGGGCAAGGTGTTGCTTCGTTCTGGCTCGGTGGCACAACAGCTGTCCAGAAACGGAGCAGTTTGCCTGTTGTGTGTTGTACGGCGAGTGTGGTTTTGTGTTGCATTTAAGTCATTGTTTATCCGTTGGATTTTGTTGATTTTCAGGCTTGTGTTGTGGGCTGGCACGACCTTCGCAAACGCTAATGCGCCATGCCACGTATCCCGTGGCAGCGGGGGAAAACGTCCGGACTTGTACCGGGACGGACCACATTATTGAAAAATATCTGGAGACGATCCATGACGAAAAAAATCATCGCGCTGGCCATCGCGGCTGCCGCTTCCGGGGCTGCGTTTGCCCAGAGCAATGTCACCATCTACGGCAACGTCGATATGGGGTGGATGTACCGTAGCGGCAACAACGGCACCGTTGCGGCAGGCAAGTCGCAACATGACCTGCAAAGCGCCGGTTCACAGAGCTATATCGGCTTCAAGGGTGTCGAAGATCTGGGCAATGGCACCAAGGCCCTGTTCGACCTGCAATATCGCATCAGCCCTGACAGCAATGCCGGTCTGACGCAGGCCGGCCATCAATACGTTGGTCTGACCGGCGCCTTTGGTACCGCAGTGGCTGGCTATCTGGATGGTCTGCGTTACGGTATCTACGGCAAGTACAACCCGTTCACCAACTACTCGGTGGGCAACTTTGCCTCCATGACCACCCAGTATGACCGCGCCGCCAATGCGCTGGCTTACATCTCTCCGGCGTTCAGCGGCTTCACCCTGATCCTGGCGACCGCGACCAACACCCAAACCGCTGAAGGCGCCTTGAACGGCGTGCACGTACCGGCTGTGGCTGCGAATGGCAACAACGGTGACGATCGCCTGTTCTCCGCCAACCTGATTTACGCAAACGGCCCCTTGAGCGTCGATCTCGACTACGAAACCACCAAGGCCGTCGGCTACGCGGACAGCAAGCTCTACGTTGCCACCACCGGTGCTTCCTACGACTTCGGTGTGGTCAAGATTTCCGGTGTCTACGACATCATCAAGGGCGATCCGAACTCCCTGATCGGCGGCAATATCGACCTTAACGCCACCACGCCCGGCAACCAGAATCTGGGTGGCCTGGCTGCCGGTCAGAAATACGATCGTCGCAACTGGTTCATCGGCGCTGAAGTGCCGTTCGGCAAGGCCAAGGTGTTGGCCAGCTACGGTCAGGTCAAGGATCGCACCCTGTCCGACGCCGATGCCAGCAAGTGGGCTGTTGGCGCTCGCTATGCCCTGTCCAAGCGCACCGAGCTGTACGCTGACTATGCGCAGATCAAGAATGACACCAATGCCGGTTTCACCATCAATCCGATGGGTAACTCGCTGGGTCTGAGCGGTGCCGGGGTGAAGGGCTTCGCCATGGGGATGAAGCACAGCTTCTGATCCCGAAAGCGCCGCTGCGGCGGCGCTTCAAAGCTTTCTTGCGTCAGATGTTTCCTTACATCTGTTCAGGGCGTCCTGTGGGGCGCCCTGTTTTTTTTGAGTATTCGGGAAGCAAACGCCAAAAATCCGCCCGAACCGCGCTGGCGGTCGACCAGGATTGACTGGCGAAAATCAGGTGCGCTGACTCATCAAGGCCTTGAGGCCGTTGACGTTCAGAATGCGGATATGTTTCTGCTGAACCGCGATATGGCCTTCTTCCTGAAAGCGGGAGAAAGCACGCGAGACGGTTTCCAGTTTGAGTCCCAGGTAGCTACCGATTTCCTCGCGGGTCATGCGCAGATAAAACTCGGCATGGGAAAAGCCGCGGGCCGTGAAACGCTGCGAGAGGTTCAGCAAAAACGCCGCAAGCCGCTCTTCGGCACGCATGGTGCCAAGCAACATCATCACGCCGTGATCGCGGACGATTTCGCGGCTCATGACCTTGTGGAAATGGTGCTGCAGGTTGTGAATTTCGCGCGACAGGCTTTCCAGTTTGGAAAATGGAATGGAGCAAATTTCGCTGTCTTCCAGCGCAATCGCATTGCAGGTGTGGTGCTCCGTACTGATGCCATCCAGTCCGAGCAGTTCTCCCGCCATCTGGAAACCGGTGACCTGGTCGCGACCATCCTCAAGGAGGACGTCCGTTTTAAAGAAACCGCTGCGAATGGCGTAAATGGAATCGAAAGGTTCACCGGCGCGATACAGGTGGTCCCCCCGCTTGATGCGGCGCCGCGTGGAGATCAGATCGTCGAGACGTTCCAGTTCCTCCAGATCCAGGCCGTACGGCAAGCAAAGCTCACGCAGGTTGCAATTCGAGCAGGCCGTTTTGATAACGGTCAGCGAGATGTCCTGATTTAGCGGAACGGCGTTTGGCATTGGTACCCTGCTTCAGCTTGATCCATGTCAACTGGTGTGAAGTGACGACCACACATAATCCAACCTAAAATTGGTGGCATGTTTAATGAATTTCGCAACTGACAACTTTGTATTCGACCCTCAGATCATTCGTCGCTTTGACGTGAATGGTCCCCGGTATACGTCCTATCCCACAGCGGATCGCTTTGTCGAGGCATTTGGCCCGGATGCGGCAGCGACATGGCTCGGGAAGCGCAACATCGGCGGCATCAGCCGACCGCTGTCATTATACTTCCACATCCCGTTCTGCAACACCATTTGCTACTACTGTGCCTGCAACAAGATCATTACCAAGGATCATGGACGCAGTGCGAAGTACCTGAAATATCTGGGCAAGGAATTGGCTTTGCAGAGCGCCGCGCTGGAAGGCAAGGATGGCGAGCACGAGGTCATCCAGCTGCACTGGGGTGGCGGTACGCCCACCTTCCTGTCGCACGACGAAATGCGTCAGTTGATGGCGGAGACGCGTAAACACTTCCGTCTGTTGGATGGCGGCGAATATTCCATCGAGGTGGACCCGCGTAAGGTCGATACGGCCACGGTAGCACTGCTGGGTGAACTGGGTTTCAACCGGATGAGTGTCGGTGTTCAGGATTTCGATGAAAAAGTGCAGATTGCGGTCAATCGTGTTCAGACAGAAGACGAAACGGCCAATGTGATTCAGGCGGCGCGGGCCAACGGCTTCAAGTCGGTTTCGATTGATCTGATCTACGGCTTGCCGCATCAGAGCGTGATGGGTTTCAACCGGACCCTGGAGCGGGTGCTGGCGATGGATCCGGACCGTTTGTCCATCTATAACTATGCGCACTTGCCGGGCTTGTTCAAGCCGCAGCGCCGCATTGCCGATGCCGATTTGCCGAATCCGGAAACCCGCCTGCAAATTCTGGCCCTAGCGATCAAGAAGCTGACCGATGCCGGTTATGTTTTCATCGGCATGGACCACTTTGCCAAACCGGACGACGAATTGGCGGTTGCGCAGCGCCAGGGGCGTCTGCATCGTAATTTCCAAGGATATTCCACCTACGCCGATTGCGACATGCTGTCTTTCGGCATTTCGTCGATCAGCAAGGTCGGGCCGACTTACTACCAGAACGCCAAGACCCTGGACGAATATTACGATCGTCTGGATGCGCCTTTGCTGCCGGTGATCCGTGGCATTGAGCTGAATGCCGACGATATCCTGCGGCGCTCCATCATTCAGGCGCTGATGTGTCATTTTGAACTGTCGATTGAAAGCATCGAGAGTTCGCATCTCATCGATTTTCACAAGTATTTTGCCGCTGAAATCGAGGATTTGCGGGAAATGGAGCGCGGTGGGCTGCTCAAGATCGAGCGCGACTGGATTACTGTCTTGCCACCGGGGCGGATGCTCGTGCGCGTGATTTCGATGGCCTTTGACCGTTACCTGCGTGCTGATCGCCAGCGGACCCGCTACTCAAAGGTA
>JAKLLI010000031.1:0-10318 GCA_023150195.1 Azonexus sp. | reverse complement strand
CATACGGACAAGCCGGCAGGTTAAACTGCCGGCTTGTTTTCTTTGTGGGTGTTTTTCATGCTGGATACCGGCTATCTCGCCCTGTTTCTTGTCGGTTTGCTCGGTGGTACGCATTGCGTCGGCATGTGCGGCGGGATTGTGGGTGCGCTGGCCATGGGCTCACCTGCGCGCTGGTCCATGCACCTTGCGTACAACGCCGGGCGAATTCTCTCCTATACCCTGGCCGGTGCCTTGGTTGGCAGCTTGGGTGCGGCGAGTCTGGGTTTCGATGGCGCGGTGAATTTCCGGGTTGTCCTGTATGTGCTCGCCAATGTGATGCTCATCGCGCTCGGCTTCTATCTGCTGGGAATAACGCGCGCACTGGCGTTTACCGAGCGCCTCGGACAATCCTTGTGGCGGCGCTTGCAACCGCTGACGCGCCGCTTTTTGCCGGCGCGTTCCATCGGCCAGGCCTTTCCGCTCGGGATGCTCTGGGGATGGCTGCCTTGCGGTCTGGTTTACAGTGCGCTGGCCACTGCGCTCTCTTCTGGCTCGCTACAGCGCGGGGCGCTTTTGATGCTGGCGTTTGGCTTGGGTACCTTGCCGAATCTTCTGTTGGCGGGCATCGTACTGGCCCGCTTGAATGAATTCGTGCGTCGCCCGGCGGTGCGCGTTATTTCCGGGGTGCTGGTCATGGGCTTCGGTCTGTACGGTTTGCTCGGTGTCGCCAATCTTTTGCAGGGAAATTGAACGATGGAAGCCGCTGATGCCGGGGAAGGCTGTGTTTCGGTCGTCGAGTTTTCGATCAGCGGCATGACATGTGCCGCCTGTTCGACGCGACTCGAAAAGGTGCTGAATCGCCAGCAGGGCATGCAGGCGAATGTCAATCTGGCGGCCGAGCGGGCGCGGGTGCGCCTGAGTGGGGTCGGGCCGGAGGCCGTGATTGCGGTGGTGGCGAAAGCCGGGTTTTCGGCGGCGGTGGTGGATGCCGGTACCCGGGATCGTGAAAAAGCGGAAAAACGGCGCGTGTACCGTCGCGAAGTCCAGCGTTTCTGGATTGCGGTGGCCTTGAGTTTGCCGCTGGTGGCGCAAATGGCCTTCATGTTCGGCGAAGCGGGGCATGCCCACGAACTGCCGCGCTGGTGGCAACTGGCCTTGGCAACGCCCGTCCAGTTCTGGATTGGCTGGCGTTTTTATGAGGGCGCTTATAAGGCCTTGCGTGGCGGCGGCGCCAATATGGATGTGCTGGTGGCGCTGGGCACCTCGATGGCTTGGGGCTTTTCCACCGCCGTGACGGTATTGGGCCTGGACCAGCATGTCTATTTCGAGGGTGGCGCCGCGGTGATTACGCTGGTGTTGCTGGGCAAATTGCTCGAAGCGCGCGCTAAGAGCCAGACGTCGGCGGCGATTGAATCGCTGATCCGCCTGCAACCGAAGATGGCGCGTGTCGAACGCGCGGGGGCCTGGCAGGAAATTGCGGTCGATGCCCTGATGCCCGGCGATGTGTTTCTGGTGCGGCCGGGCGAGAGTGTGCCCGTGGATGGCGTGGTGCTCGATGGGGAATCCGGGGTCGACGAGGCGATGCTGACCGGGGAAAGCATGCCGGTGAGCAAGCGCCTCGGCGATGCGGTCTTTGCGGCAACGGCCAACGGTGCAGGCGCTTTGCGCTGTCAGGCCACGGGCGTCGGTGAGCAGACCTTGCTGGCAGGCATCATTCGCCTGGTTGGCGAGGCACAAGGCTCGAAGGCGCCGGTACAGCGCTTGGCAGACCGGATTGCCGGCATTTTTGTGCCGGTGGTGTGTGCCTTGGCGTTGGCGACCTTGGTGGCCTGGTGGGGGGTGGGTGGCGAGTTTGCGCAAGCCCTGGTCAATGCGGTCGCGGTGCTGGTGATAGCTTGTCCTTGTGCGCTTGGGTTGGCCACACCGACGGCCATCATGGTGGGAACCGGGCAGGGGGCGCGCGCCGGCATTCTGGTAAGAAATGCCGAGGCGCTGGAGCGTGCCGAGAAAATCGGGGTGTTGGCACTCGACAAGACCGGGACGCTGACCTGTGGCAAACCGGTGTTGAGTGAATTGCTGGTGCGCAAGGGTGAGGATGTCGCCGCGCTGCGTTTGGCGGCTGCGCTGGAAAGCCGTTCGGAACATCCTTTGGCGCGCGCTGTGCTGGCGGCAGCAACTACGGTCGACCTGCCGGAAGTGAAGAATTTCCGCGCGCTGACGGGCTTGGGTGTGGCGGGGGAGATTGAGGATAGGGAATACCGTCTTGGCGCACCGAACTGGTTGGGCGTGAGCGATGATCCGGATATTCTGCGCTTGCAGCAGGCGGGGAAAACGGTGATCGCGCTTCAGGAAGTCAGTGCCGCAGGTGGGCAATTGCTGGCCATTCTGGCGATTGCGGATGCCTTGCGGCCAACATCGCGGCAGGCGGTTGCCTTGTTGAAGCAGCGCGGGATTCGGGTCGTCATGCTGACCGGCGACAATGCGGCCACGGCAGCCGCGATCGCGGCGCAGGCGGATATCGATGAATTTCGCGCCGGCATTCTCCCTGCCGATAAGGCGGCTGCGGTCAACGCGCTCAAAGATGGGAAAACTGTGGTGGCAATGGTGGGAGACGGCATTAATGATGCCCCGGCGCTGGCCGCGGCCGACGTGAGCTTTGCGATTGGTGCCGGTTCCGACGCGGCGATTGAAGTCGCCGATCTGACACTGATTCGAAGCGACCTGTTGGGGGTGGTCGATGCCATCGGATTATCGGCCGCAACCCTGGGCAAGATACGTCAAAACCTGTTCTTCGCTTTCATCTACAATGTGCTGGGAATTCCGCTTGCTGCAATGGGTTTGCTCAATCCGGTGGTGGCTGGTGCCGCGATGGCGATGAGTTCCGTATCGGTAGTTTCCAATTCGCTCCTGTTGAAGCGCTGGCATCCTCAGGAAAAAAATACAGGCTAACAGTCGGAGAGGGCATGACCGGGGAGGCCAACGAGGTGGGGTCGTTGTTTCGCGTCACCATGGAGGCGGCGCAGGTCGGTATTTTCGTCCTGCGCGAACAGCGCTTTCATTATGTGAATCCCTGCCTCGCCGAGATGCTGGGCTATTCCCCTGCGGAATTGATGGATGGCCTGGGACCTTTCGATGTGGTCTGTGAGGACCATCATCCGCTGATTGTCTGGAGAGGTGTTTCCCGCCAGTATCAAAGGGGCGCCGGCGTGGATCGATGGTGCGCCGGCTTCCATTGGCACGGTGCTTGATTTGACCACGCAAAAGCTTGCCGAAGCCCGCATTCGCGAACTGGCGGATTTCGATGCCTTGACCGGCTTGCCCAATCGCCGCCTCTTGCATGACCGGGTCGCCCACATGGTGCTCGCGGCGGAGCGCGATCAGTCGACGGCAGCGCTGATGTTTGTCGATCTCGATCATTTCAAGCGTGTCAACGATTCGCTAGGTCACACGGTCGGCGATGATTTGCTGCGTGCCGTAGCACAACGCTATCTGGGCGTGATTCGAAAGATCGATACCTTGGCGCGTCTGGGTGGTGACGAGTTCATCATCGTCTTGCCCGACGCGAGTGCCGCCACGGCGGCCGAGGTTGCACGGCGATTACTTGAGGTGTCAGCGACCCATTTTTCGGTCGCCGGGCATGCGTTGACCGTGACACCTTCGATCGGCATCAGCATGTTTCCGAAAGATGGCGAAGATATTGATCGTCTGCTCAAGAACGCAGACACGGCAATGTACAAAGCGAAGGAATTGGGTCGTAACGGATTCCAGTTTTACTCGGCCGAGATGAATACTGAAACGCTGGAGCGTTTATTGCTGGAGAGCAGTCTGCGGGGTGCCTTGTCGGCGCGGGAGTTCGTTCTGTACTACCAGCCGCTCGTGGAGATTGAGAGCGGTACCATCGTCGGTGCAGAAGCCTTGATCCGCTGGCGACATCGGGATATCGGACTGATCATGCCGGATCGCTTCATTCCTGTTGCGGAAGAAACGGGCTTGATCAATCCGATCGGTGACTGGGTCTTGTGTGAAGCCTGTCGGCAAGCGCGGGCCTGGATCGACGCCGGACTGAATCTGCAAACGATGGCGGTCAACGTCGCGCCGGCGCAATTTCGCCAGCGTGGTTTTGTCGAACTGGTGGCTGGGGCGCTGGCGACTTCCGGGCTGTCGCCGGCCTGTCTCGAACTGGAACTGACCGAGCGCACGGTCATGCACGATGCCGATATCCATTTGGGGACGCTGGATGCGTTGCATCGCATGGGCGTCGGCTTGTCGCTGGACGATTTCGGTACGGGTTACTCGTCGCTTGCTTATCTCAAGCGCTTTCCGGTCGGGAAATTGAAAATTGATCGCTCCTTCATCCGTGATCTGGAAACCGATGCCGACGATCAGGCCATCGCGTCGACCATCGTCAGTATGGGGCGAAACCTACGGTTGACCGTACTTGCCGAAGGGGTGGAAACGCCGGAACAACTCGCCTTATTACGGGAAATGCAGTGTGAAATGGCGCAGGGCTACTATTTCAGTCGGCCGGTCAGCGCCGAGGAAATGACGGCCCTGCTGCGAGAACAGGCTTTTATGAACAGGAGTTGAGTCATGGAAACGACGCAAATCAAAATCGGTGGGATGAGTTGCCAAGGCTGTGTCAAAAACATTCAGGGTGTGTTGATGGCTTTGCCTGGCGTGCAGTCAGCCGTCGTCTCACTGGAGGCGGAAATGGCTGACGTCGCTTTCGATGCCGCTCAGCTGGATCGTGCCGCCTTGGTGGGCGCGATCGAAGATGCCGGATTTGATGCCAGCTAGTCGGAAGGGCTGGAAGTTGCGAATCGTTATTAAATGATATATATTCGCATTTAGATTATCGGCAAGCCAGCCATACGCCAGCCAGCCTCGTTAAATACCCATCGAGGAGTGTGCGTCATGAGCCACCGTGTTTGTCCCCCTGCAGTCACCGAAGCCTCTTCCCCGCGCGGCTTGCGTCAGCCAGCCAGTTTGCGCGCTTTGTCCGCCCCATTTTCTCCGGCACGCCAGTCAACGCTGGCGCTTGGGGTCTCCGCTGCGATGCTGACGTCCGCGCCGGTGTGGGCGCAGGAAAAAACAGCCGAAACCGAAATGGCCACGGTCACCGTAGTTGAGCGGGTCATCGACCATAACCCCTATGCCGAGCCGGATGCGCCCTACAAAGCCAAAATTTCCGGCGATGAGCGTCGTACTCGCCCACTGGCCGAAACGCCAGCCACCATACAGGTCTTGACCAAGACGCAGATTGAGGATTCCGGTTACACCGATCTGCGCGACATTCTCGATACGCAACCCGGGATTACGCTGGGTACCGGTGAAAACGGGAATGCCTTTGGCGATCGCTACATCATTCGCGGCCAGGAAGCGCGCTCCGATGTGTTTGTGGATGGCTTGCGCGATCCTGGCATGAGTATTCGCGAGAGCTTCGCGGTCGAGCAGGTTGAAGTCTCCAAGGGCCCGAGCTCCAGTTTTGCGGGGCGCGGTACCGTGGGCGGCGCAATCAACTCCATTACCAAGCAGGCAACGACCGACTACGATTTCACCAAGTTGTCGTTTGGTCTCGGCACCTACAGCCAGTGCCGGGTGACGCTGGATACTAATTACACCGTGACCGATACGCTGGCCGTGCGTGCCAACGTGCTCTACGGCTATGAAGAAGTGCCGGATCGCGCACCGGCGGATCGTGAGCGCAAGGGGGTTGCGCTGTCGACCCGGATCAAGCCGTCGGACAATCTGGATGTGGTGCTCGATTACTACGGTTTCCGCGGGAACGATACGCCCGATCTGGGCAGCTATCTCTATGGCACGGTGCCCAATCGCAAGCCCTTTGCCAATGCGCCGGTCTACGTGCAGGAAGGTGACTTTTTGACATCGGAGGTCGACACCCTGACGGCCCGGGTGAAATATCGCTTCAACGATAAGGTGCGGCTGACCAATGCGACCCGCTACGGCAAATCCGAAAATGGTTACGTGGCGACGGGGGCGAGTTACGCCACCGATACCAGCCTGAATTTGTCCACGCATCAAGGCTGGCAGGAAGTCGAGTATTTCGCTAATCAGACCAATTTGTTTGTCGACACCCAGATTGCCGGGATGAAGCATGAGTTCAATGTCGGTCTGGAGTACTCCGATCACAGCGTGTTGAACGGGGTGTACACCATGTCTGGCACGACCCGGGTCAATGGCGTGGCGTTCAGCGCCATTAACGGTGCCGTGTCGCGCGCCAATCTGACCAAGGGTTTGTGGGATCAGGACTGGCGGGCCCAAACCTGGTCCGCGTCGTTGATGGATACCGTGGATCTGAGCGAGACATGGACGGCATTTGCCGGCATGCGTTATGACCGCACGACCATCAGCCTGAAAACGCAAAATACGACCACGGGCGCGTTGACCGGTGATTACGGGTATACAGAAGGGATGTGGAACGGTCATCTCGGCCTGACTTACAAGTTCCTGCCTTATGCCAACGTCTATGCCACCTATGCCACCGCGCAGGATCTCAACGGGGGCGAATCGGACGTCGGTACCTCCAGCGGCTATGGTGGCTTGATTGTGCTGAATGGTCAGGCGGCGGCCAAGCCGGAATTGACGGAAAACATCGAGCTGGGCACCAAGTGGAATCTGCTGGGGGGCAAGTTGCTGGCCACTGCCGCGGTATTCGAGATCAACAAAAAGGATGTCATGGAAGGGAACGGCTACACCTCGTCCGGGACCTACAACTCGGGGGGCAACCGGGTGCGCGGGATCGAGTTTGGTCTGGCTGGCAACTTGACCGAGAAGTTAAGCGCCTTCGCCGGGGTGTCGTTCATGGAGGCAGAAGTCACCAAGTCGGCGACCCAGGACAATGTCGGAAAAACCTTGAGCAACTTTGCGGAAAACACCGCGTCGGCGCAATTGAGATATCAGGCAACGCCCAAATTCGCTTTCGGCTCAGCAGTCAAATACGAGAGCAAGAAGTACGCGGGACAGCCGGATTCTGCGGCGGGATATAACGCAAACGGCGAATATTCTCAGCCGATTCCTGCCTATACCGTGGTTGACGTATTTGCCGACTACCGCATCGACAAGCAAACCAAGCTGCGCCTGAACATCGGCAATGTGTTTGACAAGGACTATTACCTGGCGGGCTACCGCTCGGGTTCGTTCTTGTACAAGGGTGATGCACGGAATGCGCGGTTGACCCTGAACTACGACTTTTAACCGCCGTGGATCGCGGGCAAGCGGGTTTCCCTGCTTGCCCGCGACGTCAATCATGAATGACCCGCAGCAAATCTTGCCCTGTCTCGATAGCATCCCGCGCGAAGTGCGTTGTACTCAGGATTACGAGGATCTGGCCCGGCATTTCATTCCGGCGCCGGCGCTTGCTTACATCGCCGGCGGTTGCGGGCGGGAACTGACGCTGGCGGCCAACCTGCGCGCTTTCGATGAAACCCGGCTCTGGCCACGCCTGCTGCGCCCCACGGTCGACGGCCATACGCGACTCAATTTGCTGGGTACGCAGCTGACGCATCCGCTGCTGCTGGCACCGGTGGCCTATCAGACCCTAGTCCATCCCGGCGGGGAGTGCGAAACTGCCCGTGGCGCAGCGGCGATGGAGACGCCCTTGGTGTTAAGCACCTTGTCTGGCCATTCCCTGGAAGCCGTGGCTGCCGTCACTCAAGGGCTGCGCTGGTTTCAACTCTATTTTCAGGCGCGACGTGAGGTTACGGTCGACCTCGTGCGGCGGGCAGAAATGGCCGGTTATGCCGCGCTGGTGGTGACGCTGGATGCCACGATCCGCTCGCCTGGGCGGCGAGCACAGGCCTTGGGATTCGAAATGCCGGGCAATGTTCTGGAAGCCAATCTGATCAATTATCCGGCTGCCGAGTCGTTGACCGTCGGCCGGGGCGAAAGCCGAATTTTTCAGGGCGTCATGCGGGCTGCGCCGACCTGTGAGGATCTGATCTGGTTGCTGGGCCAAACCCGATTACCCGTGATCGTCAAAGGCGTGATGCATCCGGATGATGCCTGCCGCTTGCGCGACCTGGGCGTTGCCGCACAAGTGGTCTCCAATCACGGGGGGCGGACAACTGACGGGGCGCCAGCCAGTCTGTCGGTGCTGCCGCGGGTCCGTACCGCGCTGGGTGCCGACTATCCGCTACTTTTTGATGGCGGCATCCGCGCCGGCGCTGATGTCTTCAAAGCCCTAGCTCACGGGGCGAATGCGGTCTTGATCGGTCGCTTGCAGGTGTACGCCCTGGCCATCGCTGGCGCATTGGGCGTCGCGCATCTCTTGCGAACCCTGCGCGAGGAACTGGAGGTTTGCATGGCGCAAACCGGCTGCGCCACGCTGGCCGACATTGGACCGCACATGCTTTTCAATTCACGACAAGAGGATTCATCATGTTGATTGCCATCCCGGGGGTTTTGAGCAAGGACGAAGTGCGCCAGGCGCACGGCCAGTTAGTCCAGGCAGAATGGGAAGACGGCTTGAAAACGGCCGGTACGCTGGCGCGCTCAGTCAAGCGAAACCAGCAACTGGCGGACGGATCCCCGTTGGCCGTTGAGTTGGGCAACGCCATCCTGAGAAAGCTGGCGGCGAATCCCTTGTTCATCTCGGCTGCGTTGCCGGCCAAAATTTATCCGCCCAAGTTCAATTGCTATCGCGATGGTGGCACCTATGGCGCCCATGTCGATAGTGCCGTGATGCAGGTGCCAGGTAGTAGCGTCTCAGTGCGTAGTGATTTGTCGGCAACGCTATTCTTTGCAGAACCCGATGCCTACGACGGCGGCGAACTGGAGATCGAAGGCCCGTTTGGGGTTCAGTCAGTCAAGCTGCAAGCGGGTGATATGGTGCTCTATCCCTCGTCGAGTCTGCACCGCGTGACCCCGGTAACGCAGGGTGCCCGCCTTGCCGCCTTTTTCTGGATTCAGAGCATGGTGGCCGACGAGGGCGAACGGGCGCTGCTCTTCGATCTCGATCAATCCATTCAATCCCTGACGCCCTGCGTGGCCGCCGATGATGGCGCCTTGCTCAAGCTAACCGGCGTTTATCACAACCTCCTTCGCCGTTGGGCGACAGTCTGATCACGGTACCGCATCCATGAAAAAGCTTTTAACTCGTCACGGTTTACTTGCCCTGGGGCTGGGCGCTTTGCTGGGGCAGGCACTGGCGGATGAAAAGGTGTTGAATATCTATTCGGCGCGCCACTATCAGGCCGATGAGGCCTTATACGACGATTTCACCCGGCAGACCGGCATCAAGATCAACCGGATTGAAGGCAAGGCGCACGAATTGCTCGAACGTATCAAAAACGAGGGGCAGAACAGCCCGGCGGACATTTTCCTGACGGTCGATGCTGCAAGTCTGGCGGTGGCCGATGCTTGGGGAATTTTCGCGCCGGTCAAGTCGAGTGTGCTGGAATCTCGCATTCCCGCCCATTTGCGCACCGACAAATGGTTTGGATTCTCCATGCGGGCCCGCCTGATTATTTACAACAAGCGAAAGTTGACCGCAGAACAGGTCGCCAGCTACGAGTCTCTTGCAGCGCCGACGTTGAAAGGACTTTACTGCAGCACCCCCGGTGGCCATGTATACAACTTGACCTTGGCCGCATCGCAAATCGCGCATCGCGGAGAAGCGGAAACCGAGCAGTGGCTATCCGGCTTGGTCGCCAATCTGGCCCGTTCGCCCCGTGGTGGGGACACTGACCAAATCAAGGCTGTCGCGAGCGGCGAGTGCGGAGTTGCCGTTTCAAACAGCTATTACCTGGTGCGGATGCTGGTTTCGGAAAGGGTGGAAGATCGCAACCTGATGAAGCGGCTTGGTATCGTGTGGCCCAATCAGGCAAACTACGGCACGCATATCAATATCTCTGGCGCTGGGATCGTCAAACACACGCGCAATCGGGAAGCCGCGCAGCGCTTTCTTGAATATCTGGCGAGCGACAGCGCGCAACGATATTTCGCCAATGGCAACAACGAATGGCCCGTGGTCAGCCATGTCACGGTCGACAATGAAGGATTGGCAGAAATCGGCCGCGAAAAAACGGATGCCATTCCCTTGCAACAAATCGCCCTGAAACTCCCTGTGGCGCAAAAAATGCTGGATCGCGTGGGCTACCGATAAGAAAAACGCAAAGAAGGTGTTGACAGCGATTTTAAGCTGTCTATAATGCGCACCTTCCTTGCGGCGCCGGGGTTTCGGCGAAGCGAGGGTTAAGCGAAGTTTGAGATGTTTTAAAAAAATATTTCGAAAATAGCTTGACGGGGGGTTGGGAGTTGTTCATAATCTCGCTTCTCTGCTGCTGACGGATTGAATGATTTGGCGCAGCGGCTGATCTTT
>JAKLLI010000030.1 GCA_023150195.1 Azonexus sp. | reverse complement strand
CCCGAACAGGACTGCCTGATCGAGTGGTTGCTGCAGACTGGAAATGGACGGGAAATCACGGTCGACCGCCTGCATCGGGGCGATTTCCTCGCCGACCTGAACGCGCTGCGCAGCGCACCCGTCCGCCCCCTGCCCCGCATCGACGGGCCACAACGCGCCGCCCAAGCGATCCTCGCAGCAGCCAGGACTCAATCCGTGATGGCATCCGCCGCCGGCGCGTAGACAGCCAGCTGCCGCCCCCCGGCCTGCTTGGCCGCATACATCGCACTGTCGGCATGCTGCAGGAGGGTTTCCGCGCTGCCCGGGTCGGCCGGAAAGATCGTGTAACCGAGACTGGCTGACATCCGGATCAATTTGTCGTCAATCCGGTAAGGCGCGGCCAGCGCATGACAAATCCGCTCCAGCGCTGGCGCAAAATCTTCCGCCTGGCGTTCCTGCATCACCAGCGCAAATTCATCGCCGCCCAGGCGGGCAATCAGATCGCTGCTGCGCAAGCCGGCCCGCAGGCGCAACGCCACTTCGACCAGCGCCTTGTCACCGGTTTCATGGCCATGGGTGTCGTTGACCGGCTTGAAGCCATCCAGATCGAGGAAACAGACGGCCACATGCCGGTTGCGGCGGCCGCCGGACTCAGCCAGCACCTGCTGCAAACCCTCCATCAAGCCAAGCCGGTTAACCAGCCCGGTCAGCGGATCGTGGCGCGCCGAAAATTCCAGTTGCTGCTGGTAACGCTTCTGCGCAGTAATGTCCGAAAACAGCGTGACCAGATGCGTCAGCCGGCCATCCTCGCCCTGCACCGCTGAAATATTGACGCTGGCCACAAACTGACTGCCGTCCCGATGCCGGTTCAGAATTTCGCCGCTCCAGAAACCGTGCGCGGTGAGCGCCTCGCGCACACGGATGAAGAAGCCCCGATCGTGGGTCCCGGACGCCAGAAAATCCGGCTTGCGCCCCAACACCGCCGCGCGGCTGTAGCCGGTAATTTCGACGAACATCGGACTCACTTCGAGGATTTTTCCCCGCGGATCGGTCACCATGATGCCTTCGCGGGCGGCACGAAACACACTTTCCGAGAGCCGAGCCTGCGCTAGTAGCGCCGACAGTTGCAACGCATCGGCCGTGGCGCGGGCCCGGCTGCGCGACAAAGACCAGATCACCAGAAAGAGCAGGCCATCCACCAGCACGCCACCCAGCGCAATCACCATGGGCTGGGCGCTGGCCACCTCACTCTGCAAGGTTGGCGTTGCCCGAAATACGGCCGTCCACTGGCGCCCCGGCAAGGCCAGCACCAATTCTCGCTCCGCCAATTCACCACCAACACCGGCAGCCGCAAAACCGGCCGTGCCGTAGAGTCGCGCATCCGGCGCTATCGTCGCGCCGTCGTAGAGTTCAAACTCCAGATACGAGGGATTCTCAGGGATTCTCTGAATAACCCAACAAATGAGCGTGGGTTGTCATAAAAAGGACGAGAAACAGGCGATTTTCGACCGTTGGCCGTGAAATTCCGGGGGTTTTCTCCGCAATTTCGGCTTCATGGACGCACCTCGCCCAGCAAAGGCAATAATCGCTTGCGGGCCAGCCACAGATTGGCCAGCGCAAACAGCGTCACGATCTGCCCGGTGTTTTTCGCCAGTCCGCGATAACGAACCTTCACGAAACCAAATTGGCGCTTTACCACCCGGAAGGGATGTTCAACAATCGCCCGCACCGCCGACAGCATCCGGTTGAACGCTTTCTGTTCCTCGGTCAACTGGCCACCGGCCGGCTTCTTGGTCGGTGTCAGCACGGACCGATCGCCTTCCTTGGCGAAGTGCTCAATCGTCCGGTTCGTCTTGTGATAGCCGCGATCACCCAGGGCGATTTCCTCTTCCCCGTGCAGGCAGGCCTCCATCATCGCGATGTCTGCTACCTTGGCGGTCGTGCATTCGACGGTATGAACCAGGCCGCTGTCGGCATCAACGCCGATATGCGCTTTCATCCCGAAGTGCCATTGGTTGCCTTTCTTGGTTTGCGTCATTTCCGGGTCGCGTTTCTTGCCTTCGTTCTTGGTCGAACTGGGCGCCGCAATCAGCGTGGCATCGACGACTGTGCCCCGCTTCATCGACAGCCCTTTCTCCGACAGAACGGCACCAACTTCGGCAAAGATCGCTACCGCCAGATCGTGTTTCTCCAGCAAGTGGCGGAAGCGAAGAATGGTGCTTTCGTCCGGCATCACATCTTCGAAAGCGTCCAGCCCGGCAAACCGGCGCAGCAGCGGCACGTCGTGCAATGCCTCTTCCATCGCCGGATCGGAGTAGCCAAACCATTGCTGCATGAAGTGAATGCGCAGCATCGTGCCCAACGGCATCGGCGGACGGCCGTTCCCTTTCTTCGGGTAGAACGGCTCGATCAGCGCCTCCAGGCGCGACCACGGCACCACCGTTTCCATCTCCGCCAGGAATACCGCCTTCCGGGTCTGCTTTCCTGCCTTCGGCAGGAAACCCGTCTCGGCCAAGCTGAGTCTGCTTTCCTGCCTTCGGCAGGAAACCCGTCTCGGCCAAGCTGAGTTGCTTCATCGGTTTCATCTATTTAGTCGGAACCATGACAATGCCGTCATTTTCTCAAATCACGCTGCACGACGCTCACTTTTGCAGAGTTTCCCGAGGTATCGCTGCCCAGAATACCCGCCATCAAGTCACGCACACGGAAAGGGCTATAGACGAAACCATACAGGGCCACCTGACGCTGGCTCTCCGTGCTGAGCGGCAGGCCCTTGCGGTAGACGGGGAGATACATCAGGAAACCACTCTGCACATCCAGGCCGTTTTCCTGGACCAGCGTCACCTTGCCGGAGACTGCCGGCTGTCCGCTGTCACGTGCCTGTTCCATGGCCTGGCGCCGAACCGGCTCGGAAAACATGTCATAGCCAAAGGCCCGCAGGTTGCGCCCGGAAAACGGTTCCAGATACACGATGGCGCTGTAGGGATCGCGCACGCCCTCCGGCGCGATGTCGTAGGCTGGAAAGCCCTGCGCACGAATCGCCTGCACATGGGCCTCACGCTGCGCCGGCGTCACCATTTCGGCATAGCCCACACCCTGCACCCCGGGCCAATAGGTATCCAGACGCAGGTTCTCGACATACACCCGCCAGTCCTCACGGCTGACGACATCGCTGGCCAGCATCAGGCCGACCCCGCCGCGCAGCACCTGTTCATACTCCTGCATGCGTTTGACGATGGCCTGCCCGGCCTTCTGAACCTCGAACAGGTAGCGATCCTCGGCTCGCTGCTGCATGTAGCGGGCGGACACATCCCAGCCCAGCAGCGTAATCGCCAGCGAAACGGCGAGCACGACCCAAGCGGTGGTGCCTTGATGGAAACGCTCGGCCAGTTCGGCCGGCCGCGTAGTGCCCGTGTTCGCCATGACGATTGGCATCTAGCCCGCAAAAATGAGGAAGATGCTCCGGATTCTGCGCGCTTGGCCTGTCAAGTCAAGCCGCGCACGCTCAAAGACGCCAGCCGTAATCCTTGAGCATTTCGGCCGTTTCAAACAGTGGCAAACCCATGATGCCCGTGTAACTGCCGGCAATATGCGCCACGAAGGCGCCGGCCTTGCCCTGAATGCCATAGGCACCGGCCTTGTCCATGGGTTCGCCGGAACGCACGTAAGCGTCGATTTCCGTGTCGGAGAGGGAACGAAAACGCACCGTGCTGACGGAACAGACATAACGCTGCCCCACCCCGTCGCTGATCGCCACACCGGTCAGGACTTGATGTTCCCGCCCGGAAAGGCGTCGCAGAATCTGCGCAGCGTGGGCAGCATCGTCCGGTTTGCCGATGATGTCCCCATCCAGCGCCAAGGTGGTATCCGCGGACAGCACCGGGGCGGCCGGCAAATGGCGCAAGGCGAGCAGTCGCCCCCCATGACTTGCCTTGGCGCGCGCCACCCGTTCGACATAGACCAGCGGCGTTTCACCCGCCAGCGGTGTTTCGTCGGTTTCCGGATCAGCGCGCGGCCCCACCCGGAACAACAGCGTCTCAAAATTGACGCCGATCTGGTGCAACAATTCGCGGCGGCGGGGACTGCGTGAAGCGAGGTAGATGCGCATCATCCCTCCCGGTGGTAAGGGTGATTTTTCAACACACTGACTGCGCGGTACAACTGTTCGCACAACAGCAAGCGGGCCATGCCATGCGGCAGGGTGAGGCTGGACAATCTCAGCTTGTCGTCAGCCTGTTGCTTGAATTCTTCATCCAGCCCGTCAGCGCCGCCAATCAGCAGGGCCACATCCCGGCCATCCTGCATCCACACTTCCAGCCGTTTGGCCAGCTTGAGCGTGCTCAGGTCGTCACCCTTTTCGTCGAGCACCACGATGCGCGGACTCGTGGGCAGGGCGTCGCGAATTCTCGCTTTTTCGGCGGCCAGCAATTGTTCCCGGGTCTTGGAACCGCGCGGCTCGGGCTTGATTTCAGAAACGCTGGTCGGTAACTCGCGCGGCATGCGCTTGAGATACTCGGCACAGCCCGCGTCGACCCAGGTGGGTTGCCGGTGGCCGACCGCGAGAATCGCCAGCTTCATTCGCCGGCGGCCTGCTCCGCTGCCTTGCGCCGCTGCGCCGGGGTCAATTGCCAGAGTTCTTCAAGGTTGTAATGCTGGCGCACCGTGGGTTGCATGACATGGACGACGATATCGCCGATATCGACCAGCACCCATTCGCCGCCCTCTTCGCCTTCGGTGGAAACAATTTCACCGCCGGCTTCCTTGACCTTGACCACCACGTTGTTCGCCAATGCCTTGACCTGACGATTCGAATCACCGGTGGCGATGACCACGTAGTCGAACATCGAGGTCAGTTTGCTGGTGTTGATGACTTCGATCTGCTTGCCTTTGATGTCTTCCAGGGCAGCAACCACGATTTTTTGCAGCTTGCGTATGTCCATTAGGGGTTTCTGTAAAGAAAATGGGTCCGAATATAGTCGAGAACCTCGTCCGGAAGCAAATAACGCGCGGACAGGTCGTTGGCCAGCAATTTACGGATCTGGGTCGCAGAGATGGCCAGTTGGGTCATCGCAAAGCTGACGATGCAACCGGCGGGCTTGCGGCCCAATTCGCCCACATCGTCGGTCCGGCGAGAGGAAAAGGCAGCCGCCAGGATTGCGGGCAAGCTAGCGGGTTCAACGGGAAAGCCCGGACGATGTGAGATGGCGACATGTGCCAGGGTAAAAATTTCCTGCCAGCAATGCCAGGTCGACAGACCGGCAAAGGCATCGGCCCCGACCAGCAGCACCAGCGGCTGCGCCGGCCCATATTCGGCGCGTAAACGCCTGAGGGTGTCCACGGTATAGCTGGGGGCAGCACTCAGCACTTCACCGGGATCGACGGAAAAACGGGGATTGCTGGCGGTCGACCGCTGCACCATCGCCAGGCGCTGTTCTGCCGTCACCTGCGGCTGCCCGCGATGCGGCGGGTTGCCAGCCGGAATCCAGCGCACACCACCCAGCCCGAGGTGGGCCATCGACTCTTCGGCCAGGCGCAGATGGCCGAAGTGCACCGGATCGAAGGTGCCACCAAAAATACCGACCGGATCAGGCAATTTCGGAGATGCCGAAGATGTCGCGATAGCCGACATAAAAACTGGAAAACACCGTGGGTGCAACGCCCAGCGCCATGGCCACCGTGACGATGATGGCCGAGAAACCCTGCAGACCCGGCAGGGCGATCAACAGCAAGCCGAGCAGGGTGCCGGGAATCACCGCCGCCACCAGCAGCAAACCGGCGCCGAACACGACAAAGGCCCGCCAGTTCAACCAGCAGGCGTACAAGCTGAAAAATAGCGATTTGCCCACACTGAGTCGATGCCAGGCGGCCAGCACCGGGGCAAACCACCAGGCCATCAGCACCGGCACCATGCAGATCAACAGAAAGACAGCCGACAAGGTGAAATCGGCATCCTCGTAGGCGGCCCGCTCGGCCTTGCTGTCCGCCAGCATGTAGTGCATCAACGCACCACCGTCGAAGAGGGTGGACATGCCAAGAGCCGCCAGCGTCGCCAGCAGGTAAAGCGCGCCCAGCGTCAGCAGGGTCCGGGTGTTTTCCCGAAAGCCGCCGAACAAGGTCTGCGCGTTCGGCACCAGTCCGCGCTCGAGTTGTCGCGCTGCCTGCATCAATCCGACCGACAAGCCGGGAATGACCACCGAGGCGGCCAGCGCACCGACCACGGGCAACAGATTCAGGAAGGCGACGATGAACCAGTAAGTCACCACCAGAAACGCCAGCACCGGTGGATTGCGCCGATAAATGGCAAAGCCACCGACAATCCACTGCCAGCCGGCACGAGCAGGTAGGGTTTGGGCGCGCACCGATCAGGCTCCCGTGAAAATATCGCGGTAAGACGCGTAGACCGCAGCAGAAAACACGGGCAGCAAGAGCATCAGGCCCAAGCCGAGCGGCAGCATGGCAAAGAAGGCCGCCACCACCAGAAAGACACCGAAAATCACCATCGGCAGCCAGTTGGTCAGCCCGGCGGCAAAACTGGCTTTCATCGCCTCCAGGGCCTTCATGTCGTGCAGGTAGACCAGGGCGGGCGCAAACCAGGTGGCCATGATCACCGGCACCGACAAAAGCACCACCAGCAAGCCTGCCAGCAACATGCCACCCAGCGCGATACCGTAGCCACCAACCCGGCCGGTAATCACGCCGCCGAGTACGCCACCGCTGATCAGCAGCACCGCCAGCATGGCAATCCCGAACATGCCCACGGCGAAGAAAACCCCAACCATGACCAGTTGACCGGCGTTATGGCGAAATCCGGCAAACAATTCGCCAATCTGCGGCTCGCCTTCGTCAGCAATGGTTCGGCAAATCTGGATCATGCCGGCGCCAAACAAGGGCACCAGCAGGTGAGCGGCGACCTGTCCAAACAGCGGCACAATGGAAATTGCCATCATGATCACCAGCAGCAGAATGCTCGCGCCCAGCCAGACGCCGGGATGGGCAAGGAACATGGCCCAGCCTTGGGCCAGCCAGTCAAAACAGCTACCGGGGTCAACCTCGCGGCTTTCGCCCTTGTAGGGGGCTGGCGCGAGCGGAAATACGGGGGATTCGTTCATGCGCGGATGCTAGCCGGGGAGCGCCCCGGGGGCAAGGCGGATGTGTTGCAGCAGATCGCGAAAAGTCTCCGGATTCTTGACCGTCACCACACTGCCGGGGCGCGGTCGGTACTTGGCGTCCAGCCGCAGCAGCCAGAAGCGCAGGGCGGCGAGGCGACGCACCGCCGGCCAGGCCAGCTGTTCCGCCAGCGTCAGCGGCCTGCATTCGGCGTAGCCGGCACACAGCGCGGCAAAGCGAGCCGCATCCGGGCACCAGTCGTTGACCACCACAGCCAGGTCAAAAAGCCAGCAGTCCACGCCGGCAAAGTAAAAATCGAGCACGCCGGCCAGTTGACCGTGCGCGTCCCAGAGCGCGTTGTCACGAAAGAGGTCGGCGTGAATCACCCCGCCCGGCAGCGTCGCCGTCGACTGCTGTGCCTGAAAGGCCAGTTCATCGGCCAGCAAGGCGGCGTCTTCGGTCGCCAGCAAGGGCAACAGCGCCTGGCCCTGTTCTGCACACCAGGCCGCGCCGCAGGGATTGGGCGGCGCCCCGCGAAAATCGGCAGCCGCCAGATGCAGGCGGGCCAGCATCGCGCCGAGTGCGGCACATTGCGCCACCGACGGATTCTCGACCGGCTGCCCCGCGAGGCGACTGAGCAAGGCGGCCGGTTTGCCTGCCAGCAGGCGCCAGCGGCGACCGCTGGCATCGCGCTGAGGCTGCGGGCAAGGCAAACCCCGATCGGCCAGGGTTTCCTGCAGTTGCAGGTAAAAATCCAGTTCAGCCGGCGGAATGGCTTCGAACAGGGTCAGCACGTAGCGCCCTGCGGTCGTCGTCACAAAATAATTGGAATTCTGCATGCCGGCGGCGATGCCGGCATGATCGATCAGCTCACCCAGCCCCAGCGGCGCCAGCCACTCGGCCAGCGCGCCGCGCTCAACCACGGTATAGACCGACACATGCTCACCAGCTGTGGATCACCCACATCGGCGGACGCACCGGATGCTGGGCGATATCGGCTTCGACAAATTGCCCGTTACCCTTTTGATCGACGAGGTAGTAGGGCTTGCCGACACTGGGCGTAACCTTGACCATGTACAGCTTGCCCTGAATGCGGAACTCTTCGCGCGTCTCTTTTTCGCTGCGGATGATGGTGACCTGCGGTTCGAGCGCGGCGTCGAAAGCTTCCATTCCCGGCGGCGGAGGCGGCACCGCCGGCAAGGGCTGGGGTGCTGCCTGCTGAGCCCAGACGGGCAGGCCAATCAGGAGCATGAGGGGAAGCAGACGACGCATGATGAATCCTCGAAATAAGTCAGATGATTTTATTACAGGTTGAGCATCATCTCCCGCTCGTTCGGCAGCGGGCTGAAGGGGCGAGCCTCGTAGTGCTTGAAAATGGCTTCGACCACCTTTTCCGGCTCATCGATCAACTGAATGAGATGCACATCTTCCGGATCGATCATCTGTTCCCGGACCAGCGTGTCCTTGAACCAGTCGACCAGACCTTTCCAGAAATCGGAACACACCAGAATGAGCGGAATTTTTCGCGCCTTGCCGGTCTGGATCAGCGTCAGCGCCTCCATCAACTCGTCGAGCGTGCCGAAACCACCGGGCATCACCACATAGGCGCTGGCAAAACGCACGAACATGTATTTGCGGGCGAAGAAATGGCGGAAGGTCTGCGAGATGTCCTGATAGGGATTGGACTGTTGCTCGTGCGGTAGCTGGATATTCAGGCCGACCGAGGGCGATTTGCCAAAGAAGGCGCCCTTGTTGGCCGCCTCCATGATCCCCGGCCCCCCCCCGGAAATCACCGAAAACCCGGAATCCGACAGCAGGCGCGCGGTTTTCTCGGCCAGTTCGTAATACGGTGCCCCCGGCTTGATGCGCGCGCTGCCGAAAATGGTCACCGCAGGTTTGATCGCGGCCAGCCGGTCGGTCGCTTCGACGAACTCTGACATAATGCCGAAAATCCGCCAGGACTCGCGGGCAGTCGCGCTTTTCAGCAAGGCCTCGGTCTCGACGCCCATTCTCAGTTTTTCGCTCTCGGTCATCGCTCATGTCTCTCTTGTTGTTGGTGGACGGTTCGTCCTATCTTTACCGCGCCTTCCATGCCCTGCCTGACCTGCGAAACCCTGCCGGGGAGCCGACTGGCGCGCTCTATGGGGTGCTGAACATGCTACGCCGGCTGGAAAGCGACTACAAGGCGGACTACAAGGCCGTGGTCTTCGATCCCAAGGGCAAAACCTTCCGCGATGACTGGTACCCGGAATACAAGGCGCACCGACCGCCCATGCCGGACGATCTGCGCGCCCAGATCGAACCCATCCACGCCGCGATCCAGGCTGCCGGCTGGCCGGTGATCATGGTCGATGGCGTCGAAGCGGATGACGTGATCGGCACCCTGGCCACGCGGGCTGCGGTCGACGGGATCGATACCCTGATTTCCACCGGCGACAAGGACCTGACCCAACTGGTGGGCCCGCGCGTGCGCTGGTACAACACCATGAGCAACGAATTGCTTGATGCCGACGGGGTCGAAGGCAAGTTCGGCGTCCGCCCGGAGCGCATCATCGACTACCTCGCACTGGTCGGCGACACCGTGGACGGCGTCCCGGGCGTGGCCAAATGCGGACCCAAAACCGCAGTCAAATGGCTGACCCAGTACGGTTCGCTTGACGGCGTGGTGGCCAACGCCGACAAGATCACCGGCGTCGTCGGACAAAACCTGCGCGACCACCTCGACTTCCTGCCCCTGGGCAAAAAACTGGTCACCGTGGTTTGCGACCTCCCGGATTTACCCGCACCGGGCACGTTGACCGCAACCGCGCCCGACAAGGACACCCTGCGCGAACTTTATAGCCGCTACAACTTCCGCACCTGGCTGCGCGAACTGGATGCCCCCGCAGCGACCTCCCCCGGCGAAGGCAGCACCAGCGATGGCACCCCGGACCACCCCGCGCCGCCACGCCAGCCCACGGCCCCGACCGAGGTTCGCTATGAAACGGTCTTTAGCTGGGCGCAATTGGAGGCCTGGCTGGCCAAAATCGAGGCCGCAGAACTCACCGCGCTCGATACCGAAACCACCAGTCTGGACAGCTTCGCCGCCCGGATCGTCGGCATTTCGCTGTCGGTGACACCGGGCGAAGCCTGCTATATCCCGCTCACCCACACGGCCCCCGGCGTTGCCGAACAATTGCCGTGCGATGCGGTGCTGGCCAGGCTGAAATCCTGGCTGGAAGCGGTCGACCGCAAGAAGGTGCTGCAAAACGCCAAGTACGACCAGCATGTCTTTGCCAACCACGGCATTGCACTGGCTGGCATTACCCACGACACGATGCTGCAAAGCTATGTCATCGAATCCGACAAGGGCCACGACCTCGGCCAGTTGTGCAGCCGCCACCTCGGGCTCGCCACCATCGCCTACGAAGACCTGTGCGGCAAGGGTGCCAAGCAGATCGGCTTTGATCAGGTCGATATCGAGCGCGCGGCCACCTACGCGGCCGAAGATGCCGACGTGACCCTGCGCGTCCATCAGGTACTCCACCCGCAGTTTGCCGATCACACCGGCCTCTCCCGCGTGTATCACGAGATCGAATTGCCGGCCCGACAGGTCATCTGGCAGATGGAGCGCACCGGCATCCTGATCGATGGCGAGATGCTTGCCCGGCAAAGCCACGAAATCGGCCAGAAGCTGATGGCGCTGGAAAGCAGCGCCTACGAACTCGCCGACCAGCCCTTCAATCTGGCCTCGCCCAAGCAACTCGGCGAAATCCTGTTCGGCAAACTGGGCCTGCCGGTCAAGAAGAAAACTGCCGCCGGCGCACCGTCGACCGATGAAGAGGTGCTCTCCGAACTGGCGCTCGACTACCCGCTGCCCAAGCTGTTGCTCGAACACCGTTCGCTGGCCAAGCTGAAAGGCACCTACACCGACAAACTGCCGCGCATGATCAATCCGCAGACCGGCCGGGTGCATACACACTTTTCGCAGGCCTCGGTCGTTACGGGGCGACTGGCCTCCAGCGACCCCAATTTGCAGAACATCCCGGTACGCACTGAAGAAGGCCGCCGCATCCGCACCGCCTTCGTTGCACCGGCCGGTAGCCACATTGTTTCCGCCGACTATTCGCAAATCGAATTGCGCATCATGGCGCATCTCTCCGAAGACGCCCGTCTGCTCGATGCCTTTGCCCATGGCGAGGACGTGCACCGCGCCACGGCGGCGGAGATTTTCGGTGTCACGCCGCTCGAAGTCGGCCCCGACCAGCGCCGTGTCGCCAAGAGCATCAACTTCGGCCTGATCTACGGCATGAGTGCCTTCGGCCTGGCCCGCCAGCTCGGGCTGGAGCGCAGTGCGGCGCAAACCTATATCGACCGTTACTTCGCCCGCTACCCCGGCGTTGCCCAGTACATGGAAGCTGCCCGCGAAACGGCCCGGCAGCAGGGCTATGTCGAAACCGCCTTCGGTCGACGCCTGTGGTTTCCGGAAATCCGTTCGAGCAACGGCAATCGCCGGCAAGCCGCAGAACGCGCGGCGATCAATGCGCCCATGCAGGGCACTGCCGCCGACCTGATCAAACTGGCGATGATTGCGGTCCAGGGCTGGCTGGAAACAGCCGGGTTAAAATCGCGCCTGGTGCTGCAGGTCCATGACGAGCTGGTGCTGGAAGTCCCGGACGAGGAACTCGCTGAAATCCGCAGCCATCTGCCGCGTTTGATGACCCAGGTCGCCACGTTGAAAGTCCCGCTGGTGGTCGAAACCGGCGTCGGGCCAAACTGGGAAGCAGCGCACTGAAACCGCAGGCACACCGTGCCGACCTCTCCGCCTTTTTCATGACGCCCACCGCTGCTGCCAGCGCAGACACCTCTCTGACCTATCGGCCCGATATCGACGGGCTGCGGGCCATTGCCGTCCTTGGGGTGCTGCTGTTCCACGGTTTCCCCGGCCTGCTGCCCGGCGGTTTCGCCGGTGTCGATGTATTTTTCGTCATTTCCGGCTACCTGATTACCGGCATTCTGGCCGGCGACTGCCGGCAAGGGCGCTTCAGCCTGATCCGCTTTTACGGCAAACGCATCCGCCGCATCTTTCCCGCCCTGCTGCTTTGCCTCGCCACCGCCTGGGGACTGGGCTACGCCATCCTCACCCCGAGCGAATTCAAGGAGCTCGGGCGCTCGCTGATTCACAGCACCTTCTTCGCCAACAATTTCCTGCTGGTGTCGCAAGCGGGCTATTTCGATACCCAGGCTGACCTAAAGCCCCTGCTCCACCTCTGGTCGCTGTCCGTCGAGGAGCAGTTCTACATCGTCTGGCCGTGGGTTATCTATCTCGTCTTCCGCTTTGCGCGCGTCGGCAAATGGATGATTGCGCTTTCGGGTGTAGCCAGTGTGCTGGCGTGCCTGATGTTCACGGTCGACAGGCCGGTCGAGGCCTTTTTCCTGCCGCAGTACCGCGCCTGGGAATTGATGTTGGGCGCGGTCGTCGCCCTGCATGGCGCGCGCCTTCACACACTGCTGAGCCGCCTGCTCCCTGCCGCGTGGTTTGCCCCGCTGGGCGTGCTGCTGATTGCCGGCACCTATGTCGGCATTTCCGGCAGCGATCCGTTTCCGGGCTGGCGCGCCATGCTGCCCACGGCGGGCGCTGCGCTGATCATCCTGTCCCGCCCCGACGCACCCTTCAGCCGCAGCGTCATGGCCTCGGGGCCAGCGGTCGCGATCGGGCTGATCAGCTATCCGCTCTACCTCTGGCACTGGCTGGTGCTCAGCTACGCCCGCATTCTGTTTGACCATCTGGCCGCCCCGGTGCTTGCCGGCTTGCTGCTGCTTTCCATTGCCCTGGCCTGGGCGACCTATCGCTTCGTGGAAACCCCCTTGCGACACGGTCACTGGTCACCCAGGGCGCAACGCGCCTTGCCCGCGCTGGGGCTGATGCTCCTCATCCTGCTCGGCGGACTGGGCGACCACACCCGCAGCCAGCAAGGCTTCCCGGCACGCCTGCCCGGCAATGACTGGAAAGACCTGCTGTGGCCCGCCGACTACGTGCTCGACCCCCAGTGCATGCAAGCACTCAAGCTGGCCGGGAATTACTGCCAGCGAACCCACGAAGGCCCGCTGACCCACGCCCTGCTCGGCGACAGCCATGCCAACCATTTCTTCCCCGGTCTGAGCCACACGCTCTCTCAAACGCAGGGCAACCTGCTGCAATTGCAGGGGCCGATGCAGGCCGCTCAAGACCCGGCCTGGGACAATATCGCCTTCCTGAATGCACACCCGGAAATCCGCACGGTGTACATCGCCTACCATCAGGGTCGCATGAAGGAAGCGGACAACCCCTTCAACGGCATCCTGGACACCACGATCCAGCGCCTGCTCGACGGTGGCAAACGGGTCATTTTCATCATCGACAATCCGGCATTCGACTTCGACCCGCGCCTCAATGTGCAACGCCCGCCGTTCGCCGAATGGCTGGTCGGACATCGGGACAAAACGGCGCAAAGTACCGAAAGTCTGGATTACCTGCAGCGCAAGCGTCGCGATTACACCGACTACCTTGCCGGCCTGAAGCAGCGTTTCCCCAGCCTGGCCGTTCTCGACGCCTTCTCCCCGCTGTGCGACAGCCAGCGCTGTTCGGCGCTGGATGACCAGGGGCGCCTGATCTTCCGCGACCACCACCACCTGACCCGCGATGGCTCGCTGCTGCTATTTGGTCGACTGCAAAGCGCCGTGGAAAATGGCAGCCGTTAAGATGTCGACCGTCAACACCCTTTCCAACCCGCCGGCGACGCTGCCGGGCAAGACCAAGAGTCGATCATGACGCAAGAATCCAAGGAAATCCGCTTTGCCTTCGGTAAGAACTGGGCCAGTTTCTCCAAGGAAATTGACGACGAAAAGGTCAATCAGGCGATCAAGCGTCTGGCGGCCCTGATTTCACCGCTGTCCCTGACCGGCAAGCGTTTTCTCGATATCGGCTGCGGCTCCGGCCTGCACAGCCTGGCGGCGCTGGAACTGGGCGCCGCCTCGGTGACGGCTTTCGATCTTGATCCGGACTCGGTGGCGACCGCCCAAGCCGTGCTCGGCGCACGCGGGGACGACAAACCGTACTCGGTGCGCATTCGCAGCGTGCTCGACGCCACCCCGGCCGAGGACGGCCTGTTTGACATGGTCTATTCCTGAGGGGGTGCTGCACCACACCGGGCAGATGCACGAAGCCATCACCCGTGCCGCCGCGCTGGTGGCGCCCGACGGCCATCTGGTCATCGCGCTCTACGGCAAGACGCGCTTTTGCGGGGTGTGGACGCGGATCAAACGCTGGTATGTGCAGGCCGTCGA
>JAKLLI010000029.1 GCA_023150195.1 Azonexus sp. | reverse complement strand
GCCGGGGAAACCTGCCCGATCTGGCCCGGCCATCCCACCACCGCCCACTGGGGCATTGCCGACCCCGCGCATGTCGAGCCGATGAGCGCCCGCCGCACCGCCTTTGAAGATGCGTTCCGCAAGTTGCATCAACGCATTGAGGCGTTTGTGAAATTGCCGCTGGAAAGCCTGTCGACCGCAGAGATTGCCGCCGCTGCCCGCAAGATTCATCAGGAGAGCGAAGCATGAGCGCGCAGTGCGAAGTTACGATCAAGCAGTCTGCGGGCGCGCCAATGAGCGTGTTCGAGCGTTACCTGACGCTTTGGGTTTTCCTGTGCATCCTCGCCGGCATTGGGCTGGGACAGTTTTTCCCCGCCGTCTTTCAGGCCATCGGCCGCATGGAACTCGCCCGCGTCAATCTGCCGGTCGGGCTGCTGATCTGGGTGATGATCATTCCGATGCTGGTCAAGGTGGACTTTGGCGCGCTGTCGGAAATCCGCCAGCACGTGCGCGGCATTGGCGTCACCTTGTTCGTGAACTGGCTGGTCAAACCATTTTCGATGGCTTTCCTCGGCTGGCTCTTCATTCGCCAGTTGTTCGCCCCCATGCTGCCGGCTGAACAGCTGGACAGCTATATCGCCGGTCTGATTTTGCTCGCCGCCGCCCCGTGTACCGCCATGGTCTTCGTGTGGAGCCGGCTGACGCAGGGCGACCCGCTGTTCACGCTGTCGCAGGTCGCCATCAACGACACGATCATGGTGTTCGCGTTTGCGCCGCTGGTCGCTTTCCTGCTCGGCATCTCGGCGATCACCGTGCCTTGGGACACCTTGCTGACCTCGGTCGTACTCTACATTGTGATTCCCGTCGTCCTTGCCCAGGTCTGGCGTAAATATCTGCTAGGCAAGGGACAGGCCGCCTTTGATGCCGCCATGGCCAAGATCGGCCCGTGGTCGATCAGCGCCCTGCTGGCGACGCTGGTCCTGCTGTTTGCCTTTCAGGGCGAAGCCATTCTCCGCCAACCGCTGGTCATCGCCCTGCTCGCGGTACCCATCCTGATCCAGGTGTTTTTCAACTCGGCACTGGCGTACTGGCTGAACCGCGCGCTCGGGGAAAAACACAACGTCGCCTGCCCGTCGGCCCTGATCGGCGCCAGCAATTTCTTCGAACTGGCCGTCGCTGCGGCAATCAGCCTCTTCGGTTTCGAGTCGGGTGCGGCACTGGCGACGGTCGTCGGCGTGCTGATCGAAGTCCCGGTCATGTTGCTGGTCGTCAACGTCGTCAATCGCTCCAAGGGCTGGTACGAAGCCCGTTGATCCCATGGCCAGCGCAACCTCGACGCCTGACACACGCCCCTGCCTGATTGCCGCCTGGGCGGTCATCCGGGGCGAATTGCTGGGATTTTTGCGCCATCGCCTGCGTTCACCGGACGAGGCCGAAGATCTGCTGCAGGAGGTTTTCATCAAGGCGTTGCGACAGGGAGAGGGGTTTTGCGCGGTCGACCAGCCTCGGGCCTGGTTTTTCCAGGTGGCCCGCCACGCCCTGGCAGACCGCCTGCGCGTGGCGCATGACACCCTGCCCCTCCCCGAGGATGTCGCGGCGGCCCCCATCGATCTGCCGCCGCCCGTCGATGGCCTGAGCCAATGTCTGCCCCGGGTGCTGTCCGAATTGTCGGCCACCGACCGCGAAGCCATCACCTTCTGCGATATCGAGGGGCACCCACAGCAAGCCCTGGCCGATCGCCTCGGCATTTCCCTCTCCGGGGCAAAATCCCGCCTGCAACGCGCCCGCCAGCGCCTGAAGGCGCAGATGGAATGCGCCTGCCAGGTGCGTTACGACGACAGCGGCCAGGTCATCGACTTCACCCCCCGCCCGCCACTAACGACATAAATCGCCACCGCGGCGCCCGGATCTGCGTCTTTTTCCTGAAACGGCCGTCTACACGGTCGACCTCAGTATTTCGGGAAAAATCATGATCGCACTCAAACGCCCACGCACCACGGCACACTGGCACCTCGTCCTGCTGTTTGCCGCCAGTGCCTGGCTGGCGGCCTACACCCATTTGACAGCATGGGCCGACTGGCTGGTGGCGGCGTTCGGTCTGGATCGCAGCACACGGCTGGGCGAAGCCTTGCATTTCTTTTTCTACGACACCCCCAAGGTGCTGCTATTGCTGACCGGCATCGTCTTCCTGATGGGGGTGGTGCAAACCTTTTTTGCCCCGGAGCGCACCCGCGCCCTGCTCTCCGGGCGTCGTCAGGGCATTGGCAATGTGCTGGCGGCAACGCTGGGCATCGTCACGCCTTTCTGCTCCTGCTCGGCGGTGCCGCTGTTTATCGGCTTCCTGTCGGCGGGCGTGCCGCTCGGTGTCACCTTTTCCTTCCTGATCGCTGCGCCCATGGTCAACGAAGTCGCGCTGGCGCTGCTGTTCGGGCTGTTCGGCTGGCAGGTGGCCGCGCTCTACCTGGGTCTTGGTCTGCTGGTGGCCATTGTTGCCGGACTGCTCATCGGGCATCTGAACATGGAACGCTATCTTGAGGACTGGGTGCAGCAGATCCAGCGCGGCGAAGCCGGTTGGGCAGGCGATCCCGCCACCGACTGGCCGACGCGCTTTAGCGCCGGCTGGCAGCACGTGCGCAGCATCGTCACCAAGGTCTGGCCTTATATCCTGCTCGGTATCGCACTGGGCGCCGGTATTCACGGCTACGTGCCTGAGGATTTCATGGCGTCCTTCATGGGCAAGGAGGTGTGGTGGGCCGTGCCGGCCGCCGTCCTGCTCGGCGTACCGATGTACACCAACGCTGCCGGGATCATCCCGATTGTCGAAGCGCTGATTGGCAAAGGCGCCGCGCTGGGCACCGTGCTCGCCTTCATGATGAGCGTGATTGCCCTCTCGGCACCGGAAATGATCATTCTGCGCAAGGCGCTCAAGCCCCCCCTCATCGCCACCTTTGCCGGCATTGTCGCCGCCGGCATCCTGCTGGTGGGCTACCTCTTCAACCTCGTTTTGTAAGGAGCAACATCATGAAAGACATCAAGGTTCTTGGCACCGGCTGCGCCAACTGCCGCAACACCATCAAGCTGATCGAGGAAGTCGCTGCGGAAAAGGGCGTTGCGATCCAGCTATCCAAAGTCGAGGATTTGCCGCAGATCATCCAATACGGCGTGATGTCCACGCCCGGCGTGGTCGTCGATGGCAAAGTGGTTCACGCGGGCGGCGTACCGGATCGTGCCAAAATAAGCACCTGGCTATAAACCAGCCCCCACGGAGACCCCATGAAAAAAATCCTGCTGGCGCTGCTCGGCGCTGTCTTGTTCAACATCCAGTCAGTGCACGCGGAAGGCGTGCTCACGGTCGACGCCCTCGGTGATGGCATTTTCGCGCTGATCGGGCAAACCGCCGGTCGCACGCCGGAAAACCACGGGCTGAACGCCAACTATGGCGTGATCGACACGCCCGAAGGCGCCATTTTGATCGATGCCGGCGCGTCGACCGTCGCCGCCCGTGTGCTCGACACCGAGGTCCGCAAACTCACCGGCAAGCCTGTCAAATGGGTCATCAATACCGGCGCGCAGGATCACCGCTGGCTGGGCAATGGCCATTTTGCCGCGCAGGGCGCGCAGATCATCGCGCTGGCGCGCACTGTCGCCACCCAAACCCGCCTCGGCAAAGGGCAGATCGAAGCACTCCAGCGCGAACTCAAGACGCAGATGGACGGCACCGAACCCCACCCGAGCCGTCAGGCGCTGGCCGACGACCGGCAGACCCTGACCCTCGGCGGTCGCACACTGCAACTCCAGTACTTCGCCGATGCCCACTTCCCCGGCGATGCCGTCGTCTGGCTACCCAAGGAGCGCATCCTGATTTCCGGCGACTACATCTACGTCGACCGCCTGCTCGGCATCCTCCCGGAAAGCAACGCCACAACCTGGCTGGACGCCTTCAATCAGGCGCTGGCCCTGCAACCGGCGCGTATCGTCCCCGGCCATGGCCGGGTGTGCGATGCGGCCCAGGCTCAGCGGGAAAGCGGCGACTACCTCGCCTTCGTCGTCAACGGCACGCGCAAACTGGCCGACGACATGGCCGGCGTTGACGTGGCGGTGCAGACCCTGAACGATGCCCCCGCCTTCAGCCACCTCAAAAACTTCAGCGACCTGCATCGCGGCAACGTCAACCGCGCCTATTTGCGGATGGAAGCGGGGAACTGAGGCGCACATATCGCAAGACCGCAAAGGCGTTCCAGGCATTGGCCGGCAGGACGATATAATCCACGTCCTGCCATTTCCGGCGTGTGGTCCGGAAATCCTGAAATCGAGCCAGGTGCCATGAAAGACCATTACGGATTGCTCGGGGTTTCGCCCGACGCGACGCCCGACACCATCAAGTCCGCCTATCGCAAGAAGGCGGCGCTGTATCACCCGGACCGCAACCCGGCACCGGATGCGGCAGCGAAGTTCCGCGCCGTTCAGGAAGCCTACGAACTGCTCGGCGATCCCGAACGGCGCAAGGCCTACGACGAAAGCCGGCGCAGCGGTCTGATCGACGATCCGCTGGCTGCCGCCCGCGAACTGTGGTCCAACTATCTCGGAAACCTCCAAGCGTGAATCCCTCTTATTACTTTGCCGAACTGGCTTCGTCCTACGATGCCGAAATTCAGGACCTGCTCTGTGACTCCGAAGGCAATGCCGCCTTGCGTGCGCGTCTCAGGGAAAAGCGCGAGCAGCTTGATGCGCTGCTGCCGATGATGGCGTTCAGCCCGGAAATGGTCGTTCCCGTTTTTTACGACGCCTTCAGTTTTCATGCCCCCAAGGCCCTGCAGGCCGCAGTTCGCTGCGAGCCGGACGATGACGACTTCCCGGACTGGGATCGCCTGAGCAGCGCGCTGACCCTGGCCGACTGGGCACAGCCCTTGCGCGATGCGGTATTGGCGGACGCCGCCGGCGATGCCTTCATGGTCACAGCCGCCTGTCTGGAATACCTGCGCAAGGCAGATGCCAGCCGTCCCGCCCCCGCCCCCGCCGCCGTCGACGACACGGAAGGCGACGAGGACGAGGATGCACCCGCCCGTCACGCCCGCAGCAGCGATGACGACGGCGACGACGAAGACCGCGACCTCGCCGAAGCCGGCGACGACTGGCTGGGCGAACAGGGCTTCGACTCCCTGAAATCCTGACCGTCCCCTCCATCGATATTCAGCGAAGTTCACGCCATGACCCATCCCGCAGTCATCAAAACCTCCCAACTCATCCTCGCCGGCGACGTTCACGGGGCGGAATCCGCCCTGACCGAGATTGCCGATAACGAAGGGGATTTCGCCCTGGTGGCAATCCTCGACAAAGTCGCGCCGAAAGACCTGCTGGCGATCATGCGCAGCTTTGATGGCTCGCGCCAATCGGTGGTGAACCTGCTGGTGACGCCGGAACAGTTTGCGCGGGCGGTGGTGCTCGAAGCGCGCTACCGCGACCAGACCCATGCCGCGCTGCACGGGATGATGAACGCCGTGCTCTACCGCGATGAAGACCTGACCGCCGAGTACCTTGAAGCCATCGGCGAAACCGAGGAAGGCTATACCGTACTGGCCAATTATTTCGGCGAGCGCGACGACGAACTGCTGGCCTTCGCCATGTCCGGGGTCTTTGCCGAGGACTGGCAGGCCGAACACGGTCACGAATCGCGTTCGATTACCTGGCTGAACGAAAAAATCGAGGAAATCGACGAAGCGCTGCATGAGGGCGACTCCATCACCGGTTCGCGCCCCAAGGTGTCCCGCTCCGAAATTGCCGACCATGACTGGATGGAAACGGCCTGGGTACTGCGCTACGAACTGCCGGACATTTTCGAGCAGGTCGTCCTGACCCTGCGCGACCGCCTGCAAAAGCGCATCGACGCGCTGGAGGATCAGTTGCTGGCTGCCGTGGCGCCGGCTGCAGACACGCCCGCCCGGGCGCAAGATGACGAAGAATCGGCGCTGTAAGGAGGTCGACCGTGAACACCGCTGTCACCCGGGTTGACGACCGCCCCTACTTTGAAAAAGCCCTCACCTATGGCCTGGCGCAGGGCATCCTGACGCCGGCTGACCTGATCCGCATCGAAGCCGATGCCCCCAAGGGCATCGTGCAGATTGCCGACCATTTCGGCACGGCCTACCTGCGCACCGATCTGGAAACCGCCATCGCGCGCATGGTCAACCTGATGAGCCTCTATCTGGAAGACGCCAGCAATGGCGATCTGCACCGGGCTGCCTGCTCCCTGCGCGACAACACCCTGCTCTCGCATTCGCGCGGCGGCTCGGAAATGCTCAAGCGCCTGCACGCCTTGCCCGCAGATAGCGGCCTTTACTCGCGCCGGGTCGACCCCGCCGAACAGAAAATTTTCGTCAACGAACGCAGCTTTGCCTTCCCGCTGGCGCTTGCCAGCTACCGCGAATTATTGCGGCAGGCGCAGGCCAACCAGATGCAGATCGACTTTGCCCGCTGGCTGGCCCGTCAGTTCGAAGCCACCGCCGATGACACGGCCGACTACAGCGCGGAAGAAGTCATCCGCTCCGCCATGCTGGTCCTGCTCACCGCCCCCAAGGTGCTGGCCTTGCCGACCCGCAGCCAGTTCATCCAGCAGGTTGAGCGCCTGAGAAAAAAGACTTTTCGTGCGTCGACCGCAGCACTGGCCCCCGTGCTCCACGAAGCGCCGGAGGCCTTTGCCAAGATGGCGGACGCCGCCATGCAGGACTTCATCACCACCGTGCTGCCACAACTGCAGGACAGCACGCGCTCTGCCGATGAACTGCTCAACGCGGCCGACCAGCTCGGTTTTTGCCTGAGCGAATTTGTCGAGGCCGATGTGGTCGCCTACGACAAGCTGGTGGCCAAGGAATGGGTGCGCGTCACCAAGGGCAATGGCGACGATCCGGCGGTGCTCGCCACCCTCTTCCTGAGGCTGGCCACCGGCCAGGCGCCCAAGGCCAGCGCCCTGCTGCGTGAAGCCCGTGCCATCATCGCCAGCTTCCGCACCCAGGGCTTCGACAGCAAGGCCGTGCTCGATTACATCGATGCCCATGCCCCTTTCGAGCAACGCGAAGACCTGAAAAGTTTCTGGCTGGAAGATCTGCGCCCGGATGCCGAAACGCATCTGGCCGACAACGACCCGCAAATGCCGGACAGCCACATGGCCCGCGCGCTGCGCTACTTCCGGGCCAACTGCGTGGCCAGCTGGAAGGGCCGTGACAATGACTGAACGATACCGCGACTCAGCGACTCAGCGACTCAGCGATCAAGCAAGCGCGCAGAAAACCCGCTTCTCAGCCGGTTGACCGCAGACGCCGTCAAACGCCGCGTTTCAGCCACTTGAGCACGATGGCGAACAAAGCCTCGGGCTCGAAGGGCTTGGCCATGAAGTCGTTCATGCCGGCATCAAAACACTGCTGTTTGTCCTCAGCAAAGGCATTGGCCGTCATCGCCACAATCGGCACCGTCGCGCCGCCCGGCAGTTGGCGGATGCGGCGGGTCGCTTCCAGACCATCCATCGTTGGCATCTGCATATCCATCAGGATCAGGTCGTAAGTTTCCCCGGCCAATTTGTCCAAGGCCACCTGGCCGTCCTCGGCCATCGTCACCACCAAGTGCGAAATCTCCCTCCAGTTGACCACCCAAACGCATCCGACCTGACCAGGCAATCTCACTGGACCCGACCACCGATATCGACTTGTTGACCACCCCGCCGAAACGAGGTGGCAATCTGAGGTTACCGAGATCAGGTTTTCTTCCCCCGCACCTTCCGCATCGACTCTCCTTTCAATTCCATGAAATGCGCCCGATGCACGATCCGATCCAGAATGGCATCGGCCACGGTCGGATCGTTGAACAGGTCATACCATTTCTCCGGCGGAAACTGGCTGGTGATCAACAACGATCCCTGCATCGACTGCTGATCGATGATGTCGAGCAAGATCGGCCCGAGGTGAACATCAATCCCGCCAATCCCGAAGTCATCAATAATCAACAGTTGCGTTTTCACGAGTTGCCGGCGCAGTTTCGACAAACTGCCATCGGCCTGCGCGGCAATCAGATTCTCGTAAAGCTGCGTCGCCGTCGTGAAGTAAACGGAATATCCAGATCGGCATGCCTGCTTGCCAAACGCACAGGCCAGCCAAGATTTCCCCGTGCCCGTGAATCCGCTCAGCACCAGATTCTGCCGCCGAGTAATCCAGGCGCAAGCCCCCAGGCTGGCGACAAGCGCTGGATCAATTCCCCGTGTTGCCCGGTAATCGATATCTTCCAGACAAGCATTGGCCTGACGCATTTTGGCGGCCTTCAACAGCCGCTCGACTTTCCTCCCCTCCCGATCACTGGTTTCCGCATCGAGCAACAACGCAAAGCGCTCATCGAAATTGAGTTTCTGAGTCGCCGGATCATCGAGCTGACGATTCAATGCCCGTAACATCCCTTGCAAGCCGAGCGCTTGAAGCTGGGCCATGGTGTGCTGGTTCAGCATGAGATACCTTCCTGCTGTGCATAGTATTCAGCGCCGCGCAGGTTCCCATGCTTTTGCACCCAGGCAGTCGGTTCAACTGGCAAGCGCAGATCGCTCCGATTGGTAATGATCGACTTCAATCGATTGAACGTCAGCACGCCGATCTTTAAAGCAAAGGCACAGGCCCCATCCAGCCGATCATGGGCTTGTTCTTCCCGCGCCCAGCGCCGTAAATTGCGCGCCGACTTCACGCCGTTCGCAAAATCCCGGCGTTGCTGCAGATTGCCACGCACCCACGCCAGTACATTGGGGCCGATGCCCTCCGCCCATTCCAGCAGCGAGTCGGGATCTTGTTCCGTCTGCCGCAAATGCTGAATCGGCATGTGATCCTCCAGGGTCCGGCGCCCCGGCGACGCCAGCAAGATATGGCTGGTGATACGCGCCCGATTCAGCAGCACCTCCAGTGTGGTGCGGGTTGCCCGCAAGTCCACCTGATGCATCCGGTACTGATACGGCACCGAGTAAAAGTTGCCCTCGTATTCGACGTGATAGTCCTCGGCCACGCGCACCTTGTACTTCCAGGCGACGCTTTCATAGGGATGCAGGGGCAATGGGCGCAATGCAGGCAGGTCCAGCTCCTTGAAGCGTAGCGTCCGACTCTGTTTGTATTTCTTGCTGATTTTGTTGTTCAGCAACTCGATCCGCTTGGCGATTTCGACATTGAGTTCCTCGACGCTGAAGAAAGTCCGCTTGCGCAACGGCGCCAACACCCAGCGCTGCACGATCTGCACACCGACCTCAGCCAGTGATTTGTCCTTGGGCTTGCGGCTGCGCGCCGGGTTGATCAGCAAGTCGTAATGCTCGGCGCAGTCGGCATAGGCCGCATTGGTAATCACCTCCTGCGGCGTATGCTTGATTACTGCCGATTTGAGGTTATCCGGCACCACCTGTTGTGGCACGCCGCCGAAGAACTCGAAAGCCTTTACATGGCAGGCAATCCAGTCGGCAATTTTCTGGCTCGGCACGGCATAGGCAAACGTGTACGACGATCCACCCAGTACGCCGACGAACACTTGCGCCGGCGTTTGCTCGCCAGTTTCCGGATGGGTGATCGGCATCGTCCGGCCGCAGAAATCCACAAACAGTTGGTCGCCCGGTTTGTGGAACTGCCGCATGCTCATCCGTTGGGTTTTCAGCCAAGCCTTGTAGCGCTTCTGGAATTGGGAGTAACACAGGCAATCTGCAAGACGTTCATGGTTCGCCTGACGATATTCCTCCCAGATCAGGCTGAGGGTCATGTCCCGTTGGGACAATTCCTCGCGAACCACATCCCAATCGGGAATGATCTTGCCGGAAGGGTTCGGGCTACGGGCCGTGCCGAGACGAATCGCGAATGCTTCATCGTCTAGCACTGACAAATCTGCTTGTGTCAGGCCGGTAGCAGCCAGCCGGGTACGCATTAGCTCGACCGTATTGTGGGAAATGGAGAGCTGGCGGCCGATGGCGCGGCTGCTCAAGCCCTTGTCGATCAGGCGAACAATGTCGCGCTGAGCGGGGATGGGGGTTTTCATGAAATCTCCTTGGTTGTCTTGAGGCAACGTTCCTGAAATTGAGGCATGCACGAGGCCGGCCGGCACTTGACGCCGGCACGCAGGGCAAGGAGAATCAACGCGTCAACCTGTACGGAATGACATCTCCAAAGAAGGGCTCTGGACTCGACCTCCTGAGCCCTTCTTGCCATGTGGCCTCGATCTTTACAGCACTGATCGCGGTCAACTCATGGCATATTCTCCTTGTGGCTTTGCCGCTGACGCGGCTTGAAGATGTAGCGCTCAGGCCAGAGTTCCTCGATCCGCAAACCGAGCAGGCCGGCAATGTGCTGAGCCACCGCATAGGCGGTAATGCGCCCGTGAATCACATTGCTCACCACGCCACCAGAAACCCCAACCTCACGGGCGATTTGCGCCTGAGTCTTGCCCAGGCGGCGCAGGCGGTAGTTGATCTCGACGGCATCCATGGTCAGTTGAGGTGACATACCTTCTTTCAGAGAGTAGGCTATCTCTCAATAGCCAACGAAATTCGCTATAGCGATAAATATACGCTCAATGAGAACTCTCAATCAAGATATTTCTGGGGTAACGCCGCCTGGATTGGACGGATTCGCCACTCGGGTCGGACAAGCAATTGCCCACACCGGCCTCAATCAATCCGAATTTGCCCGGCAACTCGGTGTTTCGGCGGGCTTCGTTAGTGATGTCGTGCGCGGCCAGAAGAAACCCGGTACCGAGTTCCTGCATGCCATCCGGACGACCTTCGGTATCTCGGTAGATTGGCTGCTGACCGGTGAAGGCACCGTAACGGGCGGTAGCGGGATTGATCTCGACCTGCTACGCACCATCCGTCTACAGATTGCAGTCGCCCGCTCGGCGGTGATCGATGGCAATACCACGGCAAAAGCCTTGCTGCTCCTGATTCGCGACGGGCGCTTGCAGGAAGCAGCTGCGGAACCAGACATCAAGGTGTTTCTCGATGAAATCGCGCCGACCGATTCTGATGCTGAATTGGCACTGGAACTCTATAACGGCCAGTTGTGGACCCAAGACCCCGGCGCCCAGCGGCGTAACCTGCTCACCGCTGCCACTGCCCACTTCGAGGCCCGCAAGCCAATCGACAAGGTGGCTGCGTTGACACGGGGCAGCGGTTCGACCTCGACGCTCCAGATTAATACCGGCACCTTCAGCAAGGTGGCTGGCCGTGACTTCCATGAACACTGAGCGATACGGAGCCCCAAGCCATGAGCGACACCCCGCAATTCGATTCTGCTCAACTCAACCTGGCCTTGGAGCAAAGGGCAGCTGGGCGCGACTATCACGAGTATTTCATCCCCGGTTCGATCAAGCTGTTGCTGGCCACGGCTTCCAAAACCAAACTAGACAAGATGGCGATAGGCAATCCAACTATGTTCCGCTATCGCTTTGGCTTCACGGCCACGACATCCGTTCGTCCCAAAGTCATCGACTTCCAGACCAAGTACGATCTCCTCGATAACGAAATTCGCTGGCTCAAGCGGGCCGGTCACCTTCGGGTCACCCGCCAGGAATTGATCATCGACACCAGTCGGCTGATGCCGATGTATGGTTGGTTCCAAGTGACGCTGGTCAGCCTGGTGTGCGCGGCGACCATTCTCCAGTTGGCAGGCCTAGAGACAGCAATTCCGTGGAAGCGCGAGCTGTTCCAGATGGGACTGGGCGCAATCTGGTTTGCGATTGCTGCGATGTTGATCAAGATGTTTGTGAATCCTTGGCGCACGCTCAAACAAGCCGGTGTCCTGAACGCCATGTCCAAGCCAAGTTGAGCGAATCGAGTCGCCAGCTCTCGGCGGTACCATCTATGCCTTTGGTGATATTGACATAGCATTATTCCGATCAGAGAATGCCCGATCTTCATAAAAACAAGTCGGGCGATGCA
>JAKLLI010000416.1 GCA_023150195.1 Azonexus sp. | reverse complement strand
CTGTATCGAAGGCGAAACTGTTAATGGCCAATGTATTTGGTGAGCAGGTGAAGAAAGGGTAGCAGCCTCCTTCCTCTGCCGCATTTGAGTCCAGCTTCCCGGTTTTGAAACTTGCAATGTCGCCCAGCCTAACCGATTGCCACTCAGAACTCATACCCCAGCCTTTGCAGCCCGCCCAGCATGGCTTGATCCAGCGTCAAAAGTTTCAGCCGACGGGTGAGCGTTGTTGCCGCGACAATGGCATCCGGCAATTTGAAGGAACCGGTGCGCCGCAGACGGATGGCTTCCGCTTCGACGGCCTCATCAATCAGGCAAACCTGACAGGCCGAGAGGAAGTGCCGTATCTGAGTTTCCTCTGCCACGGTCAACCGGGGAAAACCGAGTAATTCCATCCGGGTGATCTGGCTGACAGCAGCCACGGAAAGTTGCAGATTTGTCTGTTCCGCCAGCGCCAGCGCGCCCGGATGACCTTTGAGCAACCCAATAACGATGTTGGTGTCGAGTAGAAACTTAATCCCACTCATGGCGCATTTCCTGTTGCAGGGGCAGCGGGTCGCCATTCAGGTTAGGGGAATCCTTGAGCGTCCCGGCCAGATGCCGCCAGTCTTCCTGTGGTGTCTGAACAACTTGAGCAGTCTGCGTAAACGTTACCAGCACGCGGCAGGATTCAGACAGCGTTGCGGGTAGCCCTTCCAAGAAATGAAGGTGCCCGTTAGGTTCCAGTACGGCTTCATAGGTTTGCAACATGATCACGCTCCCGAAATTTGTTACTTAACGATTGGAGTTTTGCGGTCCAATTTGAATAATGCAAGCCCCCCTTGCACAAATTAGAACTCATACCCCAGCCCCCCCAGCTTCTGCCGGATCAGCGCATCCAGCTCCGCGCCCTTGGCCATCTGCTCGCCCAGCTTTTCGGTGAGTTTCTGCATCTTGTCGGTAAAGGCTTCGTCGTCATCCTCGACTTCTTCCGCGCCGACATAGCGGCCCGGTGTCAGGACATGGCCGTGCTGGGCGATTTCGTCCAGCTTGACGCTGCGGCAGTAGCCGGGGATGTCGGCGTAAATTTCGCCCTCTTTTGCCGGTTGTCCGCGCCAGGCGGCGACCGTGTTGCCGATGCGTTCGATGATTTCATCGGTCAGCTCGGCCTGCACCCGGCTGATCATGCGGCCCAGCTTACGGGCGTCGATGAACAGCACTTCGCCTTGGCGTGTGATTTTCTGCTTGGCAAGGAACCACAGGCAGGCGGGGATTTGGGTGTTGAAGAAGAGTTGACCGGGCAAGGCCACCATCACTTCCACCACGTCGGCCTCCACCATCGCGGCGCGGATGTCGCCTTCGCTGTTCTGGCTGGAACTCATCGAGCCATTGGCCAGCACAATCCCGGCGCGGCCATTGGGCTTGAGGTGGTAGAGCATGTGCTGCAACCACGCGTAGTTAGCGTTGCCCTGCGGCGGCGTTCCATATTCCCAGCGCGGGTCGCCTTCCAGACTGCCGTGCCACCAGTCGCTGATGTTGAAGGGCGGGTTGGCGAGGATGAAGTCGGCGCGTAAATCCAGGTGCTGGTTGCGGGTGAAGGTGCCACCCGGTTCGCGGCCGAGATTGAAGTCGATGCCGCGAATGGCG
>JAKLLI010000028.1 GCA_023150195.1 Azonexus sp. | reverse complement strand
AGTAGAGATTGAGATTCGCAAACCCAACCTTACCGGAGTTCTCCGATGACCTCCCGATCGCGCCCGCCGTGGGTGCCCTGCAGGGCACCCACGGCAAACCCCAAACCCTCAGCTCTTACACCACTCCGCGGGACACCGCCAGAAATTTTTGCATCGTCAGCAATGAATAGCCGAAGGCATCACGGTGTTTTTGGGTAACCTGTTAAGTCCTTTGGGGCAAAGCTTACGGTATTCGGCGTTTTGCAAATTGTCGACAGCTTTGCGCTGCACAACGAAGTTGTACACCACTCGCACGACGTCATTGCCGACAGCCACCGTGGCTTCAATTCGATCCTTGCCGTAGTAGCCAGCGTCGGGGCGATACAAGGCACTTGGGTACGGGTCGTTATTAGTCATGGTCAGCGATCCATGTTCCGGCTGTCGAGTCACGGCGAGCAGCTTGATCTGCACCCGGGAAATATCGACATCCATCGGATCCTTGTGTTCGTAACGTACCAAATAGCTTTGTGCAGCTGTGCCAAAACTGACCCATCCTCCTTCTGCCGAATTCCCTTGGGCAACATCGCACACACCAATAACCCGTTCCTTCGTCGGATTGGCTGCGGCAACAATCATCATTGGGGGCTGGGTTGAGGCCTGATCAGGCGGGAAATACATGTCCATGTCGTTCTCCGAGAGCCCCCATTCTCTTGCCAGTTCGAACGCCAGATCATGGAAGACAGTTGTATCAAGCGGTTCGCCGTTCTGTTGCTCCGCAACGCTATCCATACTTACGCCATCACTCAGCAAATTCCGGCTATGGATAATGCCCTGCCGGGCCGGTGCATTGAAATCGATGTGGTAGTGATGGTAATGCGTCGCCGTAGCGGCACTGGGAACCCCCAGCGCGGCCAATGCTGCCCTGGTGCGTTACCAGTTTTTTTTCGCTTCATACGTGATGAATCAACGCATTCGTGTTGTGAACCCATACACCCAAAGTGCCTACATAGTAGGTATGACAATCCTCAACTTCGAAGTTAAACACCGAACACCGGAAATAGGACTCCTCGTTCCAACGCTCGACGAAGTCAGGCTGAATCGCGCGCAAAGCACCGGTAGCCCTAAACGCCAGTTCGCCGGATGCGCCATGACGCAAATCGATTAACGTGCCATTGTCGGGATCAAAATCGCCTTCCTGCCATGCCACTTCCTCAGTCACCGTACGGTAGAGTGGGGACACCGAACTGACAATTGCGCCCTGCCCGTCGCTCAACTCCAATTCCTCGCCGCCCAAGTCATGTCTCTCAAGATCCTTGACCTGGATCCAACCCTTATCTTTCACCCAGAACGGATGATTGGGCGTGACCACCAAACGACGATCGATGCCACGAGGCATCATCCGCCCCTCTGCCCGGGCCTTGTCCCGTTCTGCCTTCGGGTAGTACGTCAGCGTCCAAACCGCCGCATCCTCAAAGCGCGTGGTTCGTGTTACCCGCTTATAAGTCCGCTCCCCGGTCTCCTCCGGCTGGGTCAGCACCCAGTCCCCGATCTGGATTTGTTCGATCGGCTTCAAGCCATCCTTGGTGTGGATCAGCGTCCCCGTAGCGAAGCACAAGCCGTAGGGCGCGGGCGCCTTGCCCGCTTGGCGCATTTCGGCCTGGGCATCGGCGATCACCTGCCGGTACAACGCATCGCCTGCGTATTCCTTGCTGCGGGCACGCACCATTTCATCAAAGCTCCTAAAGACGCTGCGGACCAAGCGCCGATTCGATCTGGCGCAAGGAAGCCCAGCCGAAGGCCAGCCCGACCAGCGCGCCGGCAATGACGTCGAGGACCACATGCTGGCGCGTGGCCACGGTCGACCACATGATGACCGCACATTGCAGGCCGCTCGCCCAGCGCAGCCAGACCGGCGCCCCAACGTTGGCCAATACCCGCGCCAGCCAGACGGCGGAAAACACGGCCGAGGCGACATGCAGGGAAGGGCAGGCATTCCCCGCCGCATCAATGCCCTTGATGAAGGCCATTTCCGGGTACAACTGCCAATCGATCTCCGCCGGTGGCACCGCCGTCGGCAGGGCCCAGAACACCCCCAGACAAAACAGGCAGAGCGCTGCCGACCACAGGCCCAGCAACAGCAAGGGCCGAAAACCGGGCATCAGGGCCGTGGGCAGGGACACGTAAACCCACAACGACACATAGGCGGGAAACGCCAGTGTGGAAAAGGGAATGGCATGGTCCAGGAACAGGCGGGGCATGACGACGGGACTTGAAGCAGGCGCCGCCATCACCGAAAAATAGGCCCAAAAGAACACGGCCATGAACGCAGAAGTCCCAATGGCCTTGAGCGGCCACAACGTGGCAATCCGCGAGCCCAGCTGACAATACCAAGGGGAAGAAACAGAGCGATTCATGGAGAAAAAGGCCGATGCGACAGGAAAAAGGCAACGTCATGGTAACAAATCCCGCTTTATCGGAACGCCCCGAGTCGATTTCGACAAGATTTCCCCGTAAAAACCTTGGGAAAACAGGGCCTTTCGGCTAAAATCCGCAGCCTATGGATTCCATTGGCCTGATTCGCGAATTTCTCAAGGAGCGCCTTGGCGTTGAACCGGATGCGGTGACGCCGGAGGCTGTCCTGTCCGACCAGGGGGTCGACTCCCTGATGATGCTCGAACTGATTTTCGAGTTCGAAGACCGCTTCGGCATCAAGCTTTCCCCTGATCTCAAGACCCCGAACTCCGTCGGCGAAATGATCACGCTGATGGACGGCCTGATCGCCACGCAAAAGAGCTAAGCCATGAGCCAGCGGCGCGTGGCAATTACCGGCCTCGGTCTGGTCAGCCCGTATGGCGGCGACCTCGACGATTACTTTGCCCGGCTCTGTGCCGGCGAATCTGCGGTTCGCCACCTGTTGACCGACGACCTGCCCCGACCGCTCTCCATCCCCTTTGTCAGTTGTCCGGCTTTCGATCCGGAAGCCGTGCTCGGCAAGCCGCTGGCATCGATGATGGATCGCTTCGCCCAACTGGGCATGGCCGCAGCCTTCGCGGCCTGGGACAACGCCGGTCTACCCCGTACGACCGATGGCGAAGCACGCACCACCTGGGGCTGTGCCTGGGGTACGGCACTGGGCGGCACGCTGGCTTACGAAAAAGGCTATCGCGAACTCTGGCAAAAGGGGCGCGAGCGCCTGTCACCTCTGGCCGTCATTCTCGGCATGAACAATGCCGCCAATGCGCACATTTCCATTCAGCTGGGCCTTGGCGGCGTCAGCATGAGCCACACGGTGGCCTGTGCCTCGTCGGCCATCGCCATCGGCGAAGCCTTTCGGCGGGTACGTTCCGGCGAGGCCACGGTGATGGTGACCGGCGGCTCCGATGTACCGCAAGCCTACGGCGTGGCCCGTGCCTGGGAAGCGCTGCGCGTCATGGCGCCGGGCGATGCCGAAAGCTCGCCGCGCGCCTGCCGGCCATTCTCTGCGGACCGCCGTGGTCTGGTGCTGGGCGAGGGCGGGGCGGCGCTGGTACTGGAAGATTGGGCGCACGCCGAAGCCCGTGGCGCCAGCATTCTCGGGGAAATCGTCGGCTACGGCACCAGTTGCGACCACAGCCATCTGGTCAGGCCCGAGGCCGCCGGGCAGGTGAGGGCACTCAGGGACACGCTCGCCGATGCCGGTTTGACCGCTGACGACATCGATTACATCAATGCCCACGGCACCGCGACCAGCGAGGGCGATCCCGTGGAAGTGGCCGCACTGAAGCAGGTCTTTGGCGAGCGGGCAGCGCAACTGCCGGTCAGCGCCACCAAGTCCATGCACGGCCACCTGCTGGGTGCTGCCGGCGCCATCGAAGCCATCACCACGGTACTGGCCCTGCGCGAGCAACGCATTCCGCCGACGGCCCATCTCGAGTCCCTCGATCCCGCCTGCACCGGGGTGGAGCACATCACCCACAGCCGCGCCCAGCCCCTGCGCGCCGCACTCTCCAATTCCTTTGCCTTTGGTGGCAGCAACGCGGTGCTGGCCTTCCGCGCCGTGCCCGCCTGATCTTCACGGAACTCATCATGTCCGAAGCCCTTTCCCCGGAAGTCGTCACCGGCCTGTTGCCGGAAGTCGCCGAACTGATCATTTCGGCGCTCAATCTGGACATGGGGGCGGATGAAATCGAAGCCGATGCCCCCTTGTTTGGCGAAGGGCTGGGACTGGACTCCATCGACGTACTGGAAATTGCGCTGGTCGTTTCCAAGCGCTACGGCTTTCAGCTGCGCTCCGACAACGAAGACAACATCCGCATTTTTTCCTCCCTGCGCGCGTTGACCGCACACATCGCCGCTCACCGCAGCAAATGAGCCTGACGCCGGCCCAGTTGCTGCGCGGCCTGGCCGTCATTGGCCTGCTGGTGGCCTGGGCCGTTGCCGCACACATCGGCAGTACCGGCGAGGGCAGTCCGAATCTCACCACCACCCTCGGGGTCGGTCCCTTCGTGCTGATCATTGCCTGGCTGCTCTGGCGGGTGCGTCAGCCGCTACTGATCGCCGCCGGGGTCGGACTGACGAGCGTGGCGCTCTTCTGGGCCTGGCCGCACTTGCGCGCCAATGTGCCGCTGCTCTATTACCTGCAGCACGTCGGCTCACAACTGGCGCTGGCGGTGTTCTTCGGACGCACCCTGTTTGGCCCCGGCGAAGCCCTGATCACCCGCATCGCCCGGGCAGCGGCGCAAGGCGAGATCTCGCCGCTCAAGGCCCGCTACACCCGACAGGTCACACTGGTCTGGGCACTGTTCTTTTTGGCCAACGGGCTGGTGTCGACCGTGCTCTTCCTCTTTGCCTCGCCGGCCATCTGGTCGCTGCACGCCAACGTGCTCTCCGGCCCGCTGATGGGTGTGATGTTCGTGGCCGAGCATCTCTGGCGCATTCGCGTCTTGCCGCCCGCAGAACGCCCGAGCATGGCCACCGCCATTCGGGCCTACCGTCAAGGCATGCAGTCCCCCGCCCGCCAGTCGGACCCGCAAGCATGAACACGCTCCCGCTGATTACCGGCCACGCGCTGGATGACTGCCTTGCCTGGCGCAGCGACGGGCCGGTGAGCGTGCGTGAATTCCTCGCCGATGCGCAGCTGCTGGCCGCACGCCTGCCTGCGGGCGACTGGCTGCTCAACGTTTGTCAGGATCGTTACCGCTTTGCCGTGGGCTTTGCCGCCGGCCTGCTCACCGGCAAGGGCAGCCTGCAGCCGGCCTCGCAATCCGCCGAAACCCTGTCGCGCATCCAGCACGATTTTCCGGGCACCGTCTGCCTGTGCGATAGCGCGTTCGAGAGCGGCGATCTGCCTCGCCTCGATTTTCCCGAACTGCACGCGGTCGACCGGCCGCATGTGATGGAAATCCCCAGCGTGCCCGCCGATCAGGTGGCCGCCATCCTGTTCACCTCCGGCTCCACCGGCATCCCGCAGGCGCACCGCAAATCCTGGGGAAAACTGCTCGCCAACGGGCTTGCCGGGGCGGCGGCGCTGGCGTTGAACAACTGCCCCCATACCATCGTCGGCACCGTGCCGGTCCAGCACAGCTATGGCTTCGAGTCGACCTTGCTGCTGGCCTTGCATGGACGCTGCAGTTTCTGGGCGGGCAAGCCCTTTTACCCGCAGGATATTGCGGCTGCCTTGAGTACCGTGCCGCAACCCCGGCTGCTGGTGACCACCCCTTTCCATCTCTCGGCGCTGCTGGCTGCAGAGATTGAACTCCCGTCCATCGATTTACTGCTCTCCGCCACCGCGCCACTCTCGCTGGAACTCGCCGCCAGGGCGGAACAGCGCACCGGCGCACCGCTGCACGAAATTTACGGTTCCACGGAAACTGGGCAAATCGCCGTCCGCCGCACCACGGATGGCCCGCGCTGGGCTTTGTTACCGGCGATCCGGCTACGCCAGCACGAGGAAATCACCTTTGCCAGCGGCGGCCATATCGAAGGCGAAATGCCCATGGGCGATCGCATCGAGATTCACGACGACTGCCACTTTACGCTGCTCGGTCGTCACGCCGACCTGATCAACATTGCCGGCAAGCGCACCTCGCTGGCCTATCTCAATCACCAGATCGCCACCATTCCCGGCATCGTCGATGCCTGTTTCTACCTGCCGGACGATGAACGGCCCGACGGCATCACCCGGCTTGCCGCCTTCGTGGTCGCCCCGGCACTCAGTGTCCGCGACATTCAGGCCGCACTGCGTTCACGCATCGACGCCGTGTTCATGCCGCGCCCGCTGGTCCGGGTGGCCGCGCTGCCCCGCAACAGCACCGGCAAATTACCGCGCGACGCGCTTCAGGCCCTGCACCGGACCCATACCCGCCATGACTGAACTGCACGCCGAGTGGACCGTTCCTGCCGATCATCCGGCCTTTCCCGGCCATTTTCCGGGGCAACCGATCGTGCCCGGTGTCGTCCTGCTCGATCATGCCCTGCAACTGGCCGCCCAGCTGCGGCCGGAAATCAGCCGCTGGCAGATCGGCAACGCCAAGTTTCTGAGCCCGGTCGGGCCGGGAGAAAGCCTGCGTTTTTCCCTGGTGACCAAAGCCAGCGGCAGCCTGGCATTCACCGTGATCGCCAGTGAGCGCGCGGTGGCCAGTGGCAGCCTGAGTCCGGAGACCGCATGACACGGCCTGCCAACCCGGACTGGATGCGCCAGCAGGAACGCAGCAATCTCGCCATCCTGCGTCTGATGGTGTGGATTTCGCTCACCTTCGGCCGGGGCATCGGTCGTATCGTGCTGCACGGCATCGCGGCCTATTTCACGCTGTTTGCGCCCCGCGCACGCATCGCCAGCCGCGACTATCTGCATCGGGCGCTGGGACGCTGGGCCGAATGGACCGACGGCTACCGCCATGTGTTCAGTTTTGCCAGCACGATTCACGACCGCATTTACCTGCTCAACGACCGTTTCGACCTGTTCGACATCGAGATGATCGGTGCCGATGCCATTCACGAAGCTGCCGACACCCATCCCGGCGCCCTCCTGATCGGCGCCCATCTGGGCAGCTTCGAAGTGCTGCGCTCGGTCGGTCGCGGCAAGTCGAAGCGCAAGGTGGCGATGATGATGTACGAGGAAAACGCGCGAAAGATCAACGCCACCCTCGAAGCCATCAATCCGAAAGCCACCGAGGACATCATCCCGCTTGGCCAGTTCGACTCCATGCTGATCGCCCGCGACAAGCTCGATCAAGGCTATCTTGTCGGCATGCTGGCCGACCGCAGCCTGGGTGGCGATCCTACGGTCGACTGCGAATTTCTCGGTGAAACCGCGCCCTTTCCATTGGGGCCGTGGCGCATGGCGGCCATGCTCGGTCGCCCGGTCTTTTTCATGACGGGCCTCTATCTGGGCGGCAATCGCTACCAGATTCATTTCGAAAAAATCGCCGATTTTTCGAATGTACGGCGCAGCGAACGGAACGCCGCCATCGAGGCCGCCGTGCAAAACTACGCCGACCGACTGGCGCATTACTGCCGCCTCGCCCCCTATAACTGGTTCAACTTCTTCGATTTCTGGCAGAAAAAATGATCAAGCGCCTGATGCTCTCCCTCTGCCTTGCCTGTGCCGCGCTCCCTGCGTTCGCCACTTTCGACATCACCCAGTTGATGTCCGATCTGGCCCGCCACAAGGGCGGCAAGGCCCGCTTTGTCGAAACCCGTTATTTGGCGGTGCTCGACAAACCGCTGATCTCCAGTGGTGAAATGACCTATGTCGCGCCCGATCGCCTGGAAAAGCAAACCCTCAAGCCCAAGGTGGAAAGCATGGTCCTCGACAAGGATCAGCTGACCCTGGCCCGCGACAAGCAGACCTTTTCCATCAACCTCGCCAGTCAGCCCGAAGCCCTGGCTTTTGTGGATAGCATCCGCGGCACCCTGTCGGGGAATCGCGCCGCGCTGGAAAAAAACTACGCCCTGCATTTATCAGGCGCCAGCGACAAGTGGGTGCTCACCTTATTGCCGCGCGATGAAAAAATCGCCAACTTCGTCCAGCGCATCGTGGTCAATGGGAACCGGGGTCAGATGCGGCAAATCGAATACCTCCAGGCCGACGGCGACCGCACCGTCCTCAGCATCGAGCCGATCAACCCATGAAATCCAAAGCCCTGCGCAGCTTTCTGATCTGGCTGCTGGCCATGCTGGCCGGTGCGGCCATTGTGGCGCAGACCCGCTTTTCGGCGGACATGAGTTTCTTCCTGCCCTCGCACCCGACGGCAGAACAGCAGGTCCTGGTCGAACAGATCAAGGATGGCGCGGTCTCCCGCCTGTTGATGCTGGGCATCGAAGGCGGCAACGCCAGCCAGCGGGCGCAGGTGTCGCGCGAATTGCGCGGTCGACTGGCGGCGATGCCGGAATTTGTCGCCGTGCAGAACGGCGAATCCGGCAGCCTCGATGCGGATCGCGACCTGCTGCTGGCCCATCGCTACCTCCTCAGCCCCGCAGTCAATCCTGAACGGTTTACGGTCGACGGCCTGCATCGGGCGTTTTCCGACAGCATCGACTTGCTCACCTCGCCCGCCGGCATGCTGTTCAAGCCTTTTCTGACCCGCGACCCCACCGGCGAACTGCCGGCGCTGCTGGTGACGCTGAGTGGGGGCAATCAACCGGCCAGCCGCTCGGGGGTTTGGGCATCGCGTGATGGCGAGCGTGCCATGTTGCTCGCACAAACCAAGGCCCAGGGCGCCGATACCGATGGGCAGGAGCGCGCCTTGACCCTGATCCGCAGCGAATTTGAGGCGATTCGCGCGTCGACCGGGCGCTCCGACATCCGCCTGCTGCTCTCCGGACCCGGGCACTTTGCCGTCAAGGCGCGCGCCACGATCAAGGAAGAAGTCTTCCGCCTGACCGTGATCAGCAGCCTGGCGATCATTGCCGTGCTGTTTTTTGTCTATCGTTCGCTCCGTTTGATGACGCTGGGTCTGCTCCCCGTGGTCAGCGGCATGCTGGCCGGGGTGGTCGCCGTCAGCCTGGCCTACGGCACCGTGTTCGGCATTACGGTGGGCTTTGGTGCCGCGCTGATTGGCGAGGCCGTCGATTATTCCACCTACTATTTCGTGCAATCCGGCCGCCTCGGGCTGGCCGCGTGGCGTGAGCGTTTCTGGCCCACCATCCGGCTCGGCGTGGCGACCTCGGTCTTCGGCTTTGGCGCCTTGCTCTTTTCCGGCTTCCCCGGCTTGGCCCAACTCGGCCTCTACTCGCTGGCCGGCGTGCTCACGGCAGCGCTGGTCACCGGCTACATCCTGCCCGATCTGGCCGGCCCGCTGGTGCATAGCGCCGCGCCCACCCGACCCTGGCCGGGCATCGCGAAGGTACTCGCCGCCCTGCAAAGTCTGCGCTGGCCCACCCTGGGACTGGCCTTGCTGGCGCTGATCTACATCGGCGCGGTACGCGATGATCTCTGGCATCCCAACCTCTCCGCCCTCAGCACGGCCAGCGAGGCCGATTCTGCGGTCGACGGCGCCCTGCGGGCCGATTTGGGCGCCCCGGATTCCCGCTATCTGGTCGTCGTCACCGGCACGGATCGCGAAGCCGCGCTGGCCGCTGCCGAACGCGCCGGCAAGGCGCTGGACGGGCTGGTGGCCCAGGGCGTCATCGCCGGTTACGACAATCCCGCCCGCTTCCTGCCCAGCCACGCCGCCCAGGCCGCCCGTCGCGCGGCCCTGCCCGATGCCGACACCCTGCGGACGCGCACCGCCGAAGCCCTGGCCGACCTGCCGCTGAACGCCAACAAACTGGATACCTTCATCGCCGACGTCGTCGCCGCCCGCGATGCCCCGGACATCACGCGCGCCGACCTGAATGGCAGCAACCTCGCACTGGCCGTGGATTCACTGATGTTGCAGCGGATCAATGGCTGGAGCGTGCTGCTGCCCCTGCATCCCGCGATGGGCAGCGGGGAATTGCAGATTCCCGCCAACGACATCCGCGCCGCACTGGCCGGCAGCGATGCCCTTTTCATCGACATGAAGGCGGAGTTCGACGCCCTCTACGCCAGCTATCTCGGCGAGGCCATCACCCTCTCGCTGGCCGGCGTGCTGGCCATCGTTGTCCTGCTGGCCTTCAACCTGCGCTCCGCGCGCCGCCTCGGCGCCGTGATGCTGCCGCTGGCACTGGCGGTGATTTTTGTGGTGGCCGGCCTGCATCTGGCCGGTCAACGTCTGCATCTGTTGCATTTGATCGGGCTCTTGCTGATCGTCGCGGTGGGCTCCAACTACGCGCTGTTTTTTGACCGCGCAGCGGGGCAGGGCGAGCTCGATCCCGAAACCCTGACCTCGATGGGCGTCGCCAACCTCACCACCGCCATCGGCTTCGGCACGCTCGCCTTGTCTTCGGTGCCGGTGCTCAACGCCATTGGCACCAGCGTGGGGCCAGGCGCCATTCTGGCCCTGCTGCTCGGGGCCATGTTCGTTCCACGTGGAACGGCAAAATGACGGCCCCGCTGAGTACGCAACGCCTCCAACGGCAAAGCAGCAACCTGTTGGTCCTGCTGCCCGGCGCCTACATGACCGCCAGCGACTTCGTCGCCCATGGCTTTTTTGACGCCGTCGAAGCGCGAAATCTCGACCTCGACCTGTGTGCGGTCGACCTCGATCTGGAAGCCATTTCCAGCGGGCAGGGACTGCTTGCGGTGCATGAACAATTATTGCGTCCGGCGCGGCAACACTATCGCCGGGTGTGGCTGGGCGGTATTTCGCTGGGGGGTCTGCTCAGCCTGATGCAGGCCGCCGACCAGCCGGCGAGTATCGACGGCCTCTGCCTGATCGCCCCCTATCCGGGCAGCCGCCTGACCACCAACGCCATCGCCCGCGCCGGCGGCTTGCCCGTGTGGGAAGCCACGGTTGAGCAACTCGGCGATCCGGAGTTCCGCGTCTGGCGCTGGCTCAAATCGCCTCCCGCCACGCTGCCGGTGTTTGCCGGCCATGGCCGGGACGACCGTTTTGCCGAAGGCATGCAGCAGATCGCCGACTGCTTCCCACCCGCCGCCCGGCGGATCGTTGATGGCGACCACGACTGGCCGGCCTGGCGTCAACTGTGGGCGCATTTTCTCGATCTCGGCCATTTTCCGGTGCGTGCCTGAGATGCCACGTCACTGGAAACCCACGCCCACGGTCAAGGCCAGCCTGGCCATTCACGGTGCCGCCGCTGCCGGTCTGGCACTGGCGCCGGGCCATTGGCCCTGGGCGGCAGCGGCCCTGGTCGCCAATCACGCGGTCTTGAGCAGTGCCGGCCTGCTGCCACGCTGCCAATTACTCGGCCCCACGCTCACGCGCCTGCCACGTGCCGCCATCGCCTGCCGCGAAGTCGCCCTCACCATCGACGATGGCCCGGACCCCAACGTCACCCCGCGCGTGCTCGACCTGCTGGATGCCGCTGACGCCAAGGCCAGCTTCTTCTGCATTGGCTGGCGGGCGCGGGAAAACCCCGCGCTCTGCCGCGAAATCGTGGCCCGTGGGCATCGCATCGAAAATCACGGTGATGCACACTCCAAGGTCTTTTCGCTCTGGGGGCCGCGCCGCATGCAGGCGGACATTGCCGCCGCGCAAGCCACACTCAGCGAGCTCAGTGGGCAGGCGCCACGCTTCTTCCGCGCCACCGCCGGGCTGCGCAACCCTTTTCTCGATCCGGTACTGGCCCGCCTCGACCTCGATCTGGCAGCGTGGACCCGCCGTGCCTACGACACCCGCTGCGGCGACCCCGATACGGTCCACGCCCGGTTAACGCAAAATCTCGCCGCCGGCGATATCCTGCTGCTGCACGATGGCCATGCGGCGCTCGACGCCAGCGGCAATGCGGTCATCCTCTCCGTCTTGCCGCGCCTGCTGGCCACTCTCGCCGAACAAGGCCTCACGCCCGTCACACTCGACCACGCCTGCCCATGAAAACCAACGCCTTCCTCAAGACCCTGCTCGATGAAGCCAGCGCCCCTTTCCTGAGCGGTGGCAAATTCGCCTACCACTACGCGCGCGGCAAGCTCTCCTCGGACAGCATCTTTCGTGAAATCCTGCGCCGTGGGCTATTTCCCGCCGAGGCC
>JAKLLI010000415.1 GCA_023150195.1 Azonexus sp. | reverse complement strand
TCAGCTCGATTTCCTCGCTGACCATCGACTTGCCCTTGACCATCCGGTTGGCACCATGCCCCTGGATGATGCCGAGGATGATCGCGTTGGCTTCGTCCGGCGTCTCAGCCCAATGCACCTTGATTCCGTTTGCGGTCAACCGGCTTTCCAGCTGCAAAAGCAGGTCGGGCAGCTTGGCCAGGTTGTACTGGCGGATCGCTTCGCCCAGGCTGCGCAGGCTTTCCAGTTCCTCAGCGTCGGGAAACTGGGCCGCACGCTTGCTCATCAGAAAATCCATTGCACCGCGAAAACTCTGGCGCAGGAAGGGATTGTCGACGACCGCCTTGGACCGGGTGCGGAAGCCTTCGGCCGGCTTGAAGTGCACAATGTGTTCGCTCATGCTGCACCGCCTTCCTGCGCGCCCAGCATCAGCACGATCAGTTCTTTCGGACCGTGCGCGCCGTAGGCCAGCGTCTGCTGGATGTCTGCGGTTTTCGACGGACCGGAGATCAGCAAGGCATTGGTCGGCAGGCCCGCTTTCCAGCCTTCGGCCGTCATCGCTTCGAAGAAGGTGTTGTAGATTTTGCTGGCATCGAGCAGCACCACATGCACCGGCGGGACCAGCGACATCAAACGGGGTTCGTTTTCGTCCGGCCACAGGATCAGCGTGCCGGTCTCGGCGATCGCGGCGCGGGCAGCGGTCAGGCTGGCCGGGGTGTCATTGAACATTTCCGACTTCCAGGCCTCGATCGCCATGTCGTAGACACTGCACTCGATCCCGCGCGGCGGCAGGTCGTCCAGTACGGCGTCGCCGTGCGGCGTGCCTTCGGCCACCAACAGCTTTTGGATAGCGCGTGACTTCAACAGCGTATGCAACACGCCAACCCAGTTGTCAGCCGTGACTGAATGCACCTCGGCATGCGCCAGTTCGATGAAGTGGCGGAAACGGCTGGCCTTTTCGACCGCGGATTCGACGGGCCGGTGCTCGGCATACCAACGGCTCACATCGGGGAGTGCGTTGGCGGTCGACGGTGCGTTTTGCCGTAATTTGGCCAGGATGCGGTCGCGGGCGCTCATTGCGCACCTCCGGTCCGGCGGAGCAGGAAACTGGCGATATGCTCACCGGGCAGGCTGGGCTGTGCGCGGCCTTCCTGCGCATCCTTCCAGGCGGCGTGGCCGAGAATATTCATCAGGCAACCGCAGTCGGCGCTGACCACGCGCTGGGCACCGGTTGCCTTCAAGGCCTTCACCTTGTCCTCGACCATCGCGCCGGAAATTTCCGGCTGCTTGACGGAAAAGGTGCCGCCAAAGCCGCAGCATTCGCTTTCGTGGTCCTGCTGGGCGACGGTGACGTTCCTCAGATTGCCGAGTAATTGCCGGCCCGTCAGATGCACCCCCATTTCCCGGCGGGCAGAGCAGGAGGTATGCAGGACAACGGTACAGTCTTCCCCGCAGTCCGACGGCGTGAAATTCAAAACCTCGACCAGAAATTGAGTCAGTTCATAAATCCGGGACGACAGTTTTTCGGCCTTGGCTTTGCGCTCGGGGTCGGCAGCGAACAGGGCAGGGTAGTGATGCTTCATCATGCCGGCACAGGAGCCGGATGGCACAACCACTGGCCAGTCATGGGGAAACAGATCCAGCTGGCGCGCCGCGACGCGCCGTGCGTC
>JAKLLI010000414.1 GCA_023150195.1 Azonexus sp. | reverse complement strand
TCGATTTCGTCGTCAAAGAGATCGAGACGATAGGGCAGCGGGGAGCCCATCGGAAAGAGATCGATCAAGCCGCCGCGAATCGAGTATTCGCCGGGCGACACCACCTGCGTGACATGGGCGTAGCCGGCCAGGGTGACTTGTTCGCGAAACTTGTCCGCGTGCAGTCGCTCGCCCTTTTTGAAGGCAAAGGTGTAAGCCGCCATGAATTCTGGCGGTGCAAGGCGGTTGACCGCGGTCGACGCGGGAACCAGCAAAATATCGAGTTCGCCCTGCATGGCAGCCCAAAGTGTCGCCAGCCGTTCTGAGACGAGGTCTTGGTGCGGCGAGAAATGATCGTAGGGCAGGGTTTCCCAATCGGGCAGCAGGCGAACGCGCAAGTTGCCTGCGAACCAGGGGATTTCGTCGAGCAGGCGCTGGGCATCGGCGGCGCTGGCGGTGATCACGGCCAGCAAGCGGCCAGGTTGCTGGCTGGCAAGATCGGCAATCATCAACGCATCGGCAGAGCCGGCGAGGCAGGGCAGATCCAGGCGGGCGCCCGGGGCCGGCAGGCGAATCTGGCTCAGTTTGGACATGGACTCAGTCACAGGATTTCGAACAAGGCCCAGGATTATAGCCTTGTCACCGGGCTGGCCAGGATTGATTGCGCATGTCAATTGAATTTTGGGCGACCATTCGTCGATTTTCTCTGCCAATTCATTGCTTTTCTTTGCAAATTGCGGGTCTTCGTTTGCTATATTCGCCACCTTCACCCACGCACCTGATGAAGCCCGAAGCGGGCGCCGGAACCTGATTCAATGACTGACGGGCTGATCAAGCCGCACGGCTCGAAAATCGCACTGCTGCATCGCCTGCTCGATAGCCTGGTGGTTTTCTTTACCCTCTTCCTGTCCACCGAAATCGTCGAGCACGAATATTTCGGGCCGGAGTACGTTCAGGCCGGCATCTGGGCGATGCTGATTTTCATCAGTTTTGGTGGGGCGCGCCAACTTTATGCCTCCTGGCGAGTTGCGTCCCTGCACCAAATCCTGGGCGCGATCACGGTCAACTGGCTGTGGACCTGTATTTTGCTCGTGCTTCTTGCCTTTGCCAGCAAGGTGTCGGCCGACTACTCGCGCGCGGTTGTCTTCGTCTGGTTTGCCTTGACTCCCGTTTTTTTGGGGATTTCCTGGGCCTTGATGCGTCTGGTCGCCAGCATGCTCAGGGCGTCCGGAATGAATACCCGAACGCTGGCGATTGTCGGGCGCACGCGGCTCGGGCAGCAGGTGGTGGATAAGGTGATGCACAGCCGCTGGCTGGGGATGAGTTTTATTGGCTATTTCGATGACCGGGAACATGATCGAAAATGCCGGCTTGGCGCAGCCGACGAACAACTGGCGGGCGGTTTTGCCGACCTGGTCGAGCGGGCCAAGGCCGGGGAGATCGATTATGTCTACATCACCTTGCCAATGAAGGCCGAAAAACGCATCAGCGCCTTGCTCGAAGCGCTGAGCGACACCACCGCATCGGTTTATCTGGTGCCCAACTTTTTCGTGTTTGATCTGTTGCACGGCAAATTGGGTAGCCTCGATGGGATTCCAGTGGTCAGCCTGTATGAAAGCCCGTTTTATGGCGTCGATGGTTGGGTCAAGCGTCTGGAAGATATTTTGGTCG
>JAKLLI010000027.1 GCA_023150195.1 Azonexus sp. | reverse complement strand
GACCGCGCTGACCTCCAGCGAGCCAATTATTTCCCCGGTGTGGTCGCCGGATGGCAGCAAGCTGGCCTATGTCTCCTTCGAAAAGAAAAAGCCGGTGATCTATGTGCATTCGCTGGCCACCGGTCAACGTTACATTGCGGTCATTTTCACGAAATTGTGAGCGATTTTACTCTTCAAACGGCTTGTATTTGATTTTCAGGTCACGCGAAAACTGGCTTGCATCGTCCGGTCTCGGCAGCGGAGAAGACTTCCAGAAAGCCCGCTCAATCGCACTATCCAGCGCCGGCACACCGCTGGAACGCTTGATCCGTACGGACAGCACCTCGCCAGTCGGCAGTTGCGTGACCTCCAGTTCCGCCTCGGGATTGCCCTGAATACCCGGCGGCAACACGATATTGCCGCGTACCTTGCCGCGGATCTTGGATACGTAGGTTTCCAGACCCTTGCGGCCAGCCGCCGCCCGTTGCTCAGCCTCCGCCTGCGCGGCCAGGCGGGAAACTTCATTGCTCTGGCGCTGGCGGGTTTCCCGCTCCAGCATTTCCTTGAACGGATCGCTCACTGGCTTGGCCGGCTCCGCTTTCTTTGGCTCGGGCTTTTTAGGTTCCGGCTTCGGGGGTTCCGGCTTGGGCGGCTCGGGTTTCTTCGGCTCCGGCTTCTTCTTTTCTTCCTTGACCACGATCTCCGGTTTTTTCGGCTCGGGCTTGGGCTCAGCCGGCTTGGGCACCGGCTTGGGTGGCTCGACGCGGGGTTCCGGCTGCGCCTCGGGCTTGGGAGGTGGCGGCGGCGCAGTCGCGGGGGAGGGGCGCGGCGACCACAATTCGACCTCCATCACTTCCGGCTGACTACGCTTCCACTGCACGCCCAAAAAGAGCGCCAGCACCAGGCCGATGTGCACGATCAGCGTAAAGACCAGCGCCTTGCGCTTGCCGGGTTCTTCGGGGCGCGCGTCCAGCATCGGCTTACTTGACCGCCGTTTCGAGGGCCACGCGGGTGAATCCCAGCTTTTTCACCTCGTCCAGCACTTCAATCACGTTTTTATACGGCGATTCACGATCACCGGCGATCAGTACCGGCAGCGGCTCGCCCCCCTTGCGCATGTCGCCCAGCTGGGTCTTGAGGTCGCGCAGACCATTGAGCTTGCGCTCCTTGCCGTTACTGTCGAACAAGGCCAGCGCACCGTCCTTGTCGACCTGTACCTTGAGATATTTATCCGGCTTTTGCGGTGCCGTCCCGGCGGCCGGCAATTCGACCGAGCCGGTGGTCATCATCGGCGTCGCCACCATGAAAATGACCAGCAGCACCAGCATCACGTCGATGTAGGGAACGACGTTGATCTCGTTTTTCAGGCGACGCTGGCGCATGGCTTAGCGCATCTGCCGTTGCAGGATGTTGGAGAACTCTTCCATGAAAGACTCGTAACGCACGGCGAGGCGATCGATGTCATGGGAGAAGCGGTTATAGGCAAGCACGGCAGGAATGGCGGCGAAGAGGCCGATGGCCGTGGCCACCAGGGCTTCGGCAATCCCGGGGGCGACGGAAGCCAGCGTCGCCTGTCCGACATTCGACAGGCCGCGGAAGGCATGCATGATCCCCCACACGGTCCCGAACAAACCCACATAGGGCGACACCGAGCCAACCGACGCCAGGAAGGCCAGATGCGCTTCCAGCCCGTCCATTTCGCGCTGGTAAGTAGCGCGCATGGCACGCCGCGAACCATCGACCACATCCGCCGGATCGAGATTTTTCTGGATGCGCAGCTTGGTGAATTCGCGGAAACCGGCTTCGAAAATTCGTTCCATCGAACCCGCATGATGGCGATCGTTGACCGCACTCTGGTACAGATTGTTGAGATCGCCGCCTGACCAGAAATCGCGCTCGAAGCCTTCGGTTTTTTCACGCGCCTGACGCACCGCGAACCACTTCATCGCGATGTAGTACCAGGACATGAAGGAAACGCCGGCCAGCAAGGCCATGACGACCTGCACGACCGCGCTGGCCTGCAGAATGAGATGGAGGATGGAGAGATCCTGGGTGACGTTCATTTGAGCGCTTCCAGCTTGGAATACAAGAAATCGGGGATGGGGGAGGGTGTCAGGGTCGACATGTTCACACTGGCAATTTCCACGGTACCGGTGACCAGCACCTGATCGCCGCGACAGGCTTCCTGGCGGAATACGACCCGGACGCGGGTCAATTTTTCCACGGTCAGCCGGATCGTCAGCGCATCATCGAGGCGTGCCGGACGCAGATATTCGCAACTGGCCTTGCGCGCCACGAAACCGATCCCCGCCTCGGTGGCCAGCGCCGACTGATCGTAACCGGCATGGCGCATCCATTCGGTACGGCACCGTTCGAAAAAACGCAGGTAATTGGCGTAATAGACGACACCGCCAGCGTCGGTATCTTCGTAATAGACCCGCACGGGGATCGTGAAGGCTTGGGCGGTGGGCTCATGGTTCATCCAGAGATTTTACCTTGCATCGCAACATTCGTCTGTAACGATCTGTTTCCATGTCAATTATAGGGAGTTTCAGGGCAGATCACGCCGCGTTGACGGCGCTGGCTCAACGCCGCTTCGCGCCGAAATGCGCGCGGTGAGACTCGGAACATCCTGCCTTGCGCAGGCCTGCACAGATCCGCAACGGCCAAACATCAAAAATTCGTTTTTATCAAATAAGGCGCATATTATTGCAATAATTACAAAACTGGGAATCGCCATGTCAACATCGAGCCTGCAAACCCGTTTCATCGTGCCTGTCTCCGGTTTTATTGCGCTGGTGGTTCTCGGCGGCGCCCTGGCCTTTTCGTCGGTGGAACAACAGCGCATTGAAGTCGGACTCAAGCACGATACCGAAAGTCATTTGCAGGAAGTCAGGCAGATTCTGGACGTTACCGACACCCTGGTCATGAGCCAGACCCAGAGTGCCATGCGGCTGCTGAAGGAGCGCGGCGCCGCCCTCGGGCCGGCCGTGCTGGGCGCCCCGGTGCAGGTTAAGGACAAAACCGTGCCCAACCTGCTGCTCGGCGGCAAACCGCAGGCCAACAATTTCGAACTCGTCGATGGCGTGGTCGGTATTGCCGGCGGCACCGCAACGCTCTTTGTCAAACACGGCGAAGACTTCGTCCACATCAGCACCAATGTCAAAAAAGACAATGAGCGCGCCACCGGCACTGTGCTTGACCCCAAGGGCGCTGCCATTGCCGCCATCCGCGAAGGCAAGGCCTTCTACGGCGTGGTCGACATTCTCGGCAACCCCTTCCTGACCGGCTATGAACCGATCCGCGATGCCCAGCAGCAGGTCATCGGCATCTGGTATGTCGGCTACAAGCTGGACATGGCGATCCTGAAAAAAGCCGTGGAATCGGCCCGCTTGCTTGACCAGGGCTTCATCGCGATCACCGACCAGGCAGACAAGGTGCGTTTCCGCTCCGGCCACGTCGACGATGCCACGGTCAACCGCGTCCTGCATGCCGATCCGGCCTGGTACCGCGAACAGGTGGATTACCCGGCCTGGCACTTCAAGGTGCTGGTTGCTTATCCGCACGCTGAGGCCGCCGCGATGGCCCGCAGCAGCATGATGGGCATCCTGGGCACCGGCCTGGCCGCCTGTGTGATCCTGATTGGCATGATGTTCCTGATGCTGCGCAAAATGGTCCTTACCCCGCTGGGCGGCGAGCCGACTTTGGCGACCGAGGCGGCCATGCGCATTGCCGCCGGCGATCTGAGCACCCCCATTCCCGTTCGCGCCGGCGACCAGACCAGCCTGATGGCTGGCATGAGCCGCATGCGCGAAGGCCTGGTGGGCATCGTCCGCAACATTCATGAAGGCGCGAATGCCCTGAACGCCGCCTCCGAAAATCTGGTCAGCATGGCCGGCAAGGTTTCGGGCGGCGTCTCGCGCCAGAACGATGCCACCTCGGCCATTGCCGCCACGCTGGAGGAAATCACGGTGAGCATTCGCCATGTCTCGGACAGCGCGCAGGCGGTGAACGACATGGCCAGCGATGCCGGCAAACTGTCTGCCGAGGGCAGCAGTACCGTGGCCGACGCGGTCAGTGAAATGCAGCGCAGCGCCGACTCCGTCAATCAGTCGGCTGCCATGGTCGAACGGCTGGGCGAAGGCTCGCGGCAAATTACCGCCATCGTCAATGTGATCAAGGGAATTGCCGACCAGACCAATCTGCTCGCGCTCAATGCGGCCATTGAGGCAGCCCGGGCCGGCGAGGCTGGCCGCGGCTTTGCCGTGGTCGCCGACGAGGTACGCAAGCTGGCCGAGCGCACCGGCGCCTCGACCCACGAAATCACCAACATGATTACCGACATTCAACGTACCACCGCGGAAGCGATCAGTGGCATCGAGGAAGGTGCCACCCGGGTGAATGGCAGCGTCGGCAAGGCCAATGCCGCCGGCAGCAGCATGCAGCAGATCAATCAGGCGACGGCAGGCGTGGTCGACGCGGTCAATGAGATTTCTCTGGCGCTGCGTGAGCAGTCATCGGCCAGCGAAGTGATTGCGCGCAATGTGGAACAGGTTGCCGGCATGAACGAAGAAAACACCTCCGCCGTACAGGGCGTGGTCGCCGATGCCAATCACCTGCAGGATCTGGCCGCCCGCCTGAAATCCTCGGTGGCCAGCTTCCGGGTTTAAGCCGGCAGGCTCAGGTCGAACCGCCCAGCAAATCGGCTTGCGGGGTGTTCAGCGCGCTGGGCACCGTCAAGCCGAGGTGGCGATAGATGGCCGGCGTGGCAATCCGTCCGCGTAGCGTACGCTGCAGATAGCCCTGCTGGATCAGATAGGGTTCGAGCACGTCTTCAATGGTGTCGCGCGCCTCACCGATGGCCGCCGCCAGATTGTCCACCCCCACCGGGCCGCCGCCAAACTTGTCGATGACGGCGGACAGCAGCTTGCGGTCCATCAGATCCAGCCCGGCCGGGTCGACGTCGAGCATATGCAAGGCTTTATCGGCGACCCCTCGGGTGATGTTGCCGTCGGCCTTGACCTCGGCGTAATCGCGCACCCGGCGCAACAGCCGGTTGGCAATGCGCGGCGTGCCGCGCGAACGCTTGGCGATTTCCAGCGCGCCGTCGGGATCGATAGGCGCATTGAGCAAGGTCGCAGAACGGCTGACGATACTCTGCAATTCCTGGGCGTTGTAGAACTCCAGCCGGGCGACGATGCCGAAGCGGTCGCGCAGCGGGTTGGTCAGCATGCCGGCCCGCGTGGTGGCACCCACCAGCGTAAAGGGCGGCAGGTCGAGCTTCACCGAACGCGCCGCCGGGCCTTCGCCGATCATGATGTCGATCTGAAAATCTTCCAGCGCCGGATAGAGGATTTCCTCCACCACCGGACTGAGACGGTGAATTTCGTCGATGAACAGCACATCGTGCGGTTCCAGATTGGTCAGGATGGCGGCCAGATCGCCGGCACGTTCCAGCACCGGACCGGAGGTTTGACGCAGGTTGACGCCCATTTCCGCCGCCACGATGTGCGCCAGCGTGGTCTTGCCCAGCCCAGGCGGGCCGAAGAGCAGGACATGGTCGAGCGATTCGCTACGATTCTTGGCCGCCTGAATGAAGATTTCCAGCTGTTCGCGGATTTTTTCCTGACCGGTGTAATCCGCCAGCCGCTTGGGCCGCAAGGCCCGTTCCAGCGCTTCTTCCTGCGCTGAACGCGAATTGGGCGCAATGATGCGGTCGACCGCATCACGCGGAAAATCTGCCGACGCCAGCTTGTCGGTTTCGATCATGAGGGGCTTTCTTCGCGCAACCAGCGCATGAGCAGCATCTGACCCAGCGCCAGCAACACCGGCCCGAGAAAAATGCCAATAAATCCGAAAACGAGGACGCCGCCCAAGACACCCAGCGCAATGAGCAGAATCGAGATGCCGGCGCCACGCGCCATCAGGACGGGTTTGACAAAATTGTCGATGCTGCTGATTACCAGCAGCCCATAGAGCACCATGAAGATGGCCCAGCCGGTCTGCCCTTCGGCATACAGCCAGGCGGCTGCGCCCCCCCAGATCAGGGGTGGGCCGACCGGAATCATGGAGAGGAAAAAGGTGGAAAACCCGAGCAATACCGCACCGGGCACGCCGGCAATCAGAAAACCCAGCATCGCGACGCTGCCTTGCGCGGCGGCCGTGCCCACGATGCCCAGCATGACGCCAATGACGGTGCCACGGGCCTTCAGCAGCAGGCCTTCACCCAGTTCGCCGCCGAGTTTGCGCGCCCCAATGTAGAGTGCGTTCGACACAATGCTGCCATCGCGATACAGAAAAAACATCACGAACAGCACCAAGGCCAGCTGCAACAGCCCATTAGCGGCCACCCCACCGGCGGCCAGCAGAAACTGACGGGCCGGGACCAGCATCTTGGTCAGCAGGCTGTTCAGCGCTTCGCGGCTGCCGGCAAACTCATGCCAGAACTCCTGCGCCATGTCGCCGACCAGCGGCATCGACCCCAGCCAGCCGGGTGGATCGACCGGCAAGCCCATTTCCAGATAGGGCTTGACCACCTGCACCAGCTGATCTGCCGCCCCGACCAGCGCACCGGCCAGAAATACCGTGGGTAACAGCAGAATAAGGAACAAGAGCAAGACCATCAGCGAGGCCCCCAGGCTGGTCCGGAAACCCAGCCGGGGCAAAACGCGGGCTTCGTACAGGTTCCAGGTACAGATCCAGATCACGCAAGCAAAGAGCAGCGCGCCGACAAAGGGCAGCAGGACGGCAATGCAGCCGATGATGAGCAGCACCACCAGCGCAATCTGCGCCAGTTGCTTGGGATCGCGATCTTGCAGCATCAGGCCTTGGACAGCAGCTTGAGCGCCTGGCGGATACCATCCGAGGTGCCCACATCGGCCGGCAACTGCTTGAGCGCGGCCGCGGCTTCCTTCTCGTTGTACCCCAGCGCCAGCAGGGCGTTGGAAATATCGGCCCGCGCGTCGTCGACCGCAGCACTCAAGGCAATGCCCGTGCTTTCCGCGAGCTTGCCCTTGAGTTCCAGCAACAGGCGTTCGGCGGTCTTTTTTCCGATACCGGGAATCTTGATCAGCCGCCCCAATTCCTGCTGCGCCACCGCCGCCGCCAGATCGCCCACCGACAGACCAGACAACACGGACAGCGCGGTGCGCGCGCCAATCCCCGATACTTTCAGCAATTGGCGGAAGGCAAAACGCTCGGCCTCGGTCAGAAAACCGTAGAGGTAATGGCCATCCTCGCGCACCGCAAAATGCGTCAGCAGCCGGGTTTTTTCGCCGGCGGCCGGCAGGTTGTAGAAGGTGCTCATCGGCACATCCAGTTCATAGCCGACGCCATTCACGTCCAGCACGATCTGCGGCGGGTTTTTCTCGGCGAGGATGCCGCTCAGTCTTCCAATCATGGCGCTTCCGAATACTGGATGTTCAAACAGGTTCTCATCCTATCAGCCGCCCGCCCCGAACGCGATACCCGGCGGTCGCCAGCGCCCCCAACCCCTGCCCGCCATGCGCATGACAAATTGCGCAAGCCAGTGCATCCGCCGCATCTGCGCTCGGCGCACCGCTCAAGCCGAGCAGGCGCACCACCATCGCCTGCACCTGCGCCTTGGCCGCCTTGCCATGACCCACCACCGCCTGCTTGACCTGCAAGGCCGTGTATTCCGCCACCGACAAGCCACCATGGACCAAGGCACTGATCGCCGCACCGCGCGCCTGCCCCAGTAGCAGCGTTGATTGCGGATTGACGTTCACAAACACTTTTTCAATGGCCGACTGATCGGGACGATAAGTGGCAATCACTTCACTGATGCCGGCAAACAGGGTGGCAATGCGCGCCGGCAGCAGGTCCTTGTCACTGGACTTGATACAGCCGCTGGCCACGTAACGCAGTTGCTGGCCGTGCATTTCGATCACGCCGAATCCGGTCACCCGCAAGCCCGGATCGATCCCCAGAATTCGCTGAGCGCTCATTTGGCCGGCCTTGCCACCAGATACACGCCGCTGACGGCAATGGCCATGCCGAGGGCTGCGGTCAACGTCAGTTGCTCGCCAAAAACGAACCAGGCCACCAGGGCCGTGGTGGGCGGCGTCAGATAAAACAGGCTGGCCACATTCACGGCGCTGCCATGGCGAATCAGCACATTGAGCAGGCTGATGGCACCGATCGAGAGCACCAGCACCAGCCAGCCGAGGGCAAACAGAAAATCGCCCGTCCATTCGATGCGGTAGTCCTCAAAGCAGGCCACAGCAATCGCGGTGACGATGGCCGTGGGCACAAACTGGATCACCGAACCGGTGCGCAGATCGAACTTTGCGCAAAAGCGTTTCTGGTACAGCGTGCCAGCGGTAATGCCCAGCAGCGCGATCACCGCGGGCAAGAGCATGGGCCCCAGCGGTGCACTGCCCAATTTGCCGGAAACCACCAGCCCTACGCCCACAAAGCCCAGCGCCAGCCCCAGCCATTGCCGAACCCGCACCTGCTCGCCGAGCAGCCAGCCAGCACCACACGCGGTCAGCAGGGGTTGCATGCCGACCACCAGCGCCGTCACGCCGGCGGACAAGCCATGCTTGATGGCCACGAACACGCCGCCAAGATATACGGCATGCACCAGCACGCCCGATACGCCGATGTGCAGCCACTGCCGGCGATCGGTCGGCCACGGTGCCCGCGTGACCAGGGCGATGCCCAGCATCAGGGTGATGACGAATCCGTACCGGGTCAACAGAAAGGACAGGGGTTCCGCGTAAGGCAGGCCATATTTGGCACCAATAAAACCGGTGCTCCACAGAAACACGAAGAGCAGGGGAAAGGCGGCTTGCATATGCTCAGGGCGTCCAGTCCGGCGCGCAACGCTTGCGGGTTTCGCAGAGGGTTTCATAGAGCGCCCGGGCATCGCCACTCGCCCGATGGCGACGCAACTGCAAACGCAACTCCACGGCAGCGCGTGTTGCGTGCCAGAGTGTTTGCTCACACTCACCCAGCAGATCGCGGATATCTTTCAGGTCGAACAGCGGCACCATCTCCACCGCATCGAACAGGCGGCTGAGCCAGACGTAATCGTAGGCCCAGGCATCGCAATAGATGCGGCGACCACGAAACACCGAATTCAGGTGTTTACACACGTCGACCGCAGCCCGCCCGTGGCTGGCCAGGACGTCGCGCGAAATGCCATGCACGGCCTGCGCCGCGTCGTCCCAGTGCGTCCAGCCCGGCTCGGGGCGAATCAGCGAACACCAGGTTTCGCCATGTTCGGCGTAATAGCCGATCTCGATCGGATAACTGCCCTTGCCGAAGCCGGAAGCCTCGATGTCGATGATGACGGGCAGTTCCGTCGAGTCGGTCACGCTCAATCCTCGATCACTGCCGTCGTGTAGATTTCCTGCACGTCATCCAGCCCTTCGAGCGCGTCGAGCAATTTCTGCATCTTCACCGCGTCATCACCGGCAAAGACGTTTTCACCTTCCGGTTTCATCGTGACTTCGCCGAATTCCGGCGTGAAACCTGCGGCCTCCAGCGCATCCTTGACCGCGATGTAATCGGCGGCGGCCGTCAGCACTTCGATCGAACCGTCCTCGTTGGTGGCCACATCCTCGGCACCGGCTTCAATCGCCGCATCCATCAGCGCGCCCTCATCGGTGCCCGGGGCGAAGATCATCTGCCCGCAATGCTTGAACTGGAAGGCCACGCAACCGTCGGTCCCCATGTTGCCGCCGTATTTATTGAAGGCATGGCGCACTTCTGCCACGGTGCGGGTTTTGTTGTCGGTCAGGCAGTCGACCATGATCGCCGCGCCGCCGATGCCGTAACCCTCGTAGCGAATCTCGACGTAATCGACGCCTTCCAGCTCGCCGGTCCCCTTCTTGATCGCGGTATCGATCTTGTCCTTGGGCATATTGCAGCCCTTGGCCTTGTCGACCGCGACCCGCAGGCGCGGATTAAAGCCGATATCGCCGCCGCCCATCTTGGCGGCCACGGTGATTTCCTTGGCGATCTTGGAGAATGCCGCGCCGCGCTTTTCGTCCTGACGACCCTTGCGGTGCTGGATATTGGCCCATTTGGAATGACCCGCCATGCTGATTCCTTAAAACAGAAAACAAGAAAGGCGCGATTTTACCCGGTGCGGCCGGTCTCGTCAGGCGAGAAACAATAGCTTCAACACGCAGGCGCCCATTGGAAGCCGGGCGTAGCACGCAGCCCGCCTTGCGACCCTTCACCCTCGCCCACGAGATGAAGCAGGGCCTCGATCGGCGCTGGCCGGGCCGTCAGGAAGCCTTGCACCACCAATCCATCGAACTTGGCCAATTCAGCAAGTTGCGCCTCGCTTTCCACGCCTTCGGCAACAATTTGATAACCAAAGGCTTCGCCGATGCCCACAATCGCTCGAATGATCGATTCGCTCTTGCCATTCTCGAGAAAGGCGCGAACAAAAGAACGGTCTATCTTGATTTCGTTAATCGCCAGTTCCGCGATATACGCTAGCGAAGAGTAGCCAGTACCAAAATCGTCGATCGAGAGGCGCAAGCCTTGGCGGCGCAGTCCATCAAACGCCGAAAACATTCGAATACTGCTAGTCAGCGGTGCATTTTCGGTGATTTCCAGCGTGATCCGTTCTGGCGATACGCCATGACGCCGTAAACAGGCCTCGATACGTGCCGCGGTCCCCTCATCCAGTTCCGTTGAAGACACATTGATGCTAACCCGAGGCAGACAAATACCCTGTGCATCCAGACGCTGCAGGTCCTTGCACACGGCATCCAGCACAAAATCCGTAATCTGGCTGACGAAACCGATCCGCTCAGCCACCGGGATGAAGGTTGCTGGCGGCACCAAGCCCAGCATTGGTGAACGCCACCGGGCCAAGGCTTCAAGACCGGTCATCGTCAGCGATTCAGCCGCCAGAAACTGGGGCTGGTACTCAATAAACAATTCGTCATTGGCAATGGCTTGCAAGATCCCCTGTTCGATCGAAAGATCGTGCGAGGTCTGGAGCTGAAGGGTCGTCGTGAAACGACACCAGCGCTGCGACTGACGCTGTTGCTTGGCGCAATACATTGCCATATCCGCCTGCTGCAACATCTGGCGGGAGGCCTTGGCATCGTCCGGGAAACCACAAACGCCCAGCGAGGCATCGATTTGGAAGGAACGCCCTTCCAGTTCAATTCTCGAGCGTAGCGAAGCCAGCAACTCACTGCAAAAGGCATCGACCGCTGACGAATCAATGGGCGCATCCAGCAAGATCGCAAACTCATCGCCACCGATCCGGGCAACGTTGATGGTCAGATCAGATTTTTCCTGTAGACGCACACCGATGACCTTGAGAATCTGGTCGCCAAAGTCGTGACCATAGGTATCATTGACCAGCTTGAAGCGATCGAGATCGAGATAAATCAGCGAAAAGCGTTCGCCATCCGGCCCGGCGATCCGGGCATCGAGCACCTCGAAGAAGTGCGCCCGGTTGGATAGTCCTGTCAGAGGATCTCGACAGGCCAATTCCCGTAGCGCATGCGTCCGCGCCTCAACCAATTGCTCGAGATGCGCCTGATATTCGGCAATCTTGCGCCGGTTCTCCAGCGTCTCGGTAATGTCCTCAAGGATACCCAGCAAGATCTGCCGGCCATCGTTCAGTGTCACGGGCACCTTGATGGTGTGAGCGATGATTTGGCCGCGCTTGGTGGTTACACGCTCTTCGGCGATATCGATCACCACGCCGCCATTCATCACGTCGATATCAGTTTGCCGATAGTAATCCGCTTCGGCAGGCGCAAAAAAATCGTAGTCGTTCTTCCCCAGCATGAGTTCGCGTGGCGTGGCGAAAATGCGTTCCATCTCCCGATTCCAGATCACGAACTGGAATTCGTTCCCTTGATCCTTGGCAAAAACACCTGCTGGCAGATGCTCGATCACATCAAGGAGTACCGATTCATTCAATAAACTGGGCGGAAGTTTAAATTCCATACAAATATCACCAAATCATTAAATTCAATATATTTTCGCGCCCGCATTAAACCATATTAAAGTTTTTGCCAATTGTCCAAAATCAAGTCTCCGACAGGCTTACACGCCTTCACAAACCCCTGGAGCCCAGCTTGCTAGAATGACTCCACTGCATTCTGCTGGAGCCTGACCATGTCCGATCCGCTTTACCTCGCCAAAGCCGGCGACGCTTATCCTGCCCTCCTGCCGCAAATGGCCAACCGCCACGGCCTGATCACCGGCGCCACCGGCACCGG